>JAHQWS010000237.1 GCA_029856295.1 Promethearchaeia archaeon | reverse complement strand
GGCATCAAACTGAGCAGTTGTAGCTACTAATATTAATGTCTTTACCCTTTCCGGATATTTTAAGACAAAATTTTGAGCAATCATTCCTCCCATACTTGTGCCACATAAATGAATTTTTTCCTCAATTTTTAGATAATCTAACAATTCTTTGATATCGTCTAAAAACATGTCCATAGAGTATGGATAATTCGGTCTAGAACTTTTACCCGTGCCCCGATTATCAAGGCTAATAACCTGCATTTTATCTTTGAAAAAAGAAATTACAAAACTCCAACCAGTAAGTTTTCCTCCTAAACCATTAACTAATACGAGAGGTTCCCCCTTACCTTCCTTTATATAATATGTTTCAATCTCATCATGCTTAAATATAGTGATTTTATACCACCATAAAATTATCTTTTTATCGTAATTATGAATGCCCTTTTAAAAAATTTAAAATTTATCTATTCAATGTGTAAATTTTTTTAATTTCTATTTTAATTAAAATTTCTTCAAATGACCTTATTTTAATAATCTCATATTCGCAAAATATTACATTTTTAAGCCTTACCTTAATTTTTAAATACGTAATTTTACAATAATAGGATAGATAATCCTAATTTACAAAGGTAATATTGTGTAAGGGTAAGAGATCAATTTTTTTCTCATAAAAAAATTTATAGAGGTAAAAATATTTACTAATTCAATAATAATTTCATTCTTTATTCTGAAGAGGTTGATTAAATTTGCCAAAAGAAATTGAAGGGAAAAGTGCTGAAGAATGGTATGGTGATGGAAACGCTAGTTTCAGCATGAAAGATTATCAGAAAGCTATTGAGTGTTATGAAAATGTTGTTAAAATTGACCCAAAAGAAAAAATGGTTTTGTATAACTTGGGATACTGCTATTTTTCCCTAAATAATTATCAGAAAGCTGTTGATTGTTATAATAAAGTGGTTAAAATCGATTCCAAATTTAGTTTTGCTTGGTATGGGATGGGGCTCGCTCATTATAAGCTAAATAATTATCAAAATGCGATAAAATGTTACGAAAAAGCAATTAAAATCTTTAATAAAAATCATATTGGTTTCGCAGACTTTACTCATGTTTGGTATAATATGGGAGAAGCTTATAAAGGATTAAATAAAAATCAGAAGGCTATTGAATTTTATGAAAAAGCACTTGAAATTGATCCAAACTTTGAAAAAGCAAAGGATAACTTGAAACTCTTAGAACCTAAAAAATGAGAACTTCTAATTTGATTTCACCTAAATAATTTAGTAATAAGGTTTAAAATTGCTTTCAAGATATGAAATTTTTTCTGAATCAACAATCGTACAATTTAGCGTACCAACCTCTTTATTTCCAAACATTAACCTAGTCCTGATATTGTGTAACACAATATTTGCTTTTATCGAAGATACTTTGTTTAGAAGGATTATCTTACTTTTAGAACTTTCAGCCAGTTGAAATTTCTAAAGTTTTTTATTTTTTTTTTTATTTTTTATGAGATATCATAGACTTTTAACGCCATATTAAAAGTACTGTAAATGGGTGGGATCTTTTTCTAAATGCCTGAGCAATATTGCATTCTTTCATAGAATCTGTTAATTTAATCAGTGAAATATAGATGCTCATCAAACCCTGTCGTCGCCATGAGGTCTTGACCCATTTTTTGTATTGCTCTTTTCGTTGGGTTTTGTAAAATCCTTCTCGCAATATTTATAACTTTTGCTAGCTTAGAATCAGGAAATTCCCTTACAATATTATCGTATCGAGAAAAATCTATACCTGCAGTGTAAACACCTGCTTGATCTGTTGTTGCTTGGCTCGATACTTGCCAATGTTCAACTTTTAATTCTATACCAGAAAGAAGATGTGAGCAAAAATACCATTCTAAGAATAAATCCATTCTTTTTGATTTTCTCTTCGTTAGTTTTATTATTTTAAGAGCTTTCATTAGTCTATCAGGATGAATTTGTTGGAAAACTCGTTCATATTTTTCTGTTAATTTATCTCTTACATGAGCTTTAATTTCTTGCATTATTGCATCTATTTTTTGAGCCCTTTCTTCTGAAGTTTCATGCTGAATCGCGTTAATTTGCTGATCAATCGCATCTTCTGTTGCTTGACTACGGTCTATAACTATATCTTGAGATCGAGATCGAGGTTGAAGTTGGATTGAACTCTCGTGTTGTAGCTCTGGTGGCACAGCATAAATTTCTTTTTGTGGTAAACTAAATAGAGCATCTAATTTAGATGGATCTTGCCTAACTTCATTAAATTTCTCTTCGATTTCTCTCCGTGAATAGCCCATATTTATTAGGTAAAATGCGGCCGAAGATAGCTGATGCTCTAAAGCTTGGGACGTTGTATATTGCGTTCCCCCAAAATCATTTTGAAGTTGCTCGTCTACTATTGAATTAATTTTCCGTTCTGTAATTTCATTCAATTCTAAAGAATTTATTTTACTCAGAATGTAATCAAGTTGACTGGGACTTAAAAAATTTAAATTTCCTGTAGGTCCCACCATATATGAAATATTTTCCATTTTTTTAAGAATATTATCTAAACTTTTTTGATCTTTTCCTTTTGATATGTTTAGGAAATATTCTAAGAATTTTTTATTAAACCCTGCAACAATCTTTATGAATTCTTCATCAAACTTATCTATATAATCATATAATTGTTCTCCTTGGGGTAATTCAGGAGGTTTAATGCCAAAAACCGTTAAATTATCAATGATCATGTAGATATAGTCAGATTTTTGCATCTTCTTGCTTTTAATGTGGTTATTTTTAAGAATAACTTATAGAAATACAGTCTGATAATTAAATAATTTCTAATTTAATTTATAAAAATGATAGTATTAATATATTAGGATATCCGTTTTGATTCATTTTTTATATTTCTTCGCGATTTTTCTAGCCAGATCCATTTGTTCCTTGGTTTCTAAACTGCATGGTCTAAGCTTACGTATCCATTTGACTGGATTAATACCATCTGGAAGAAATCCATTATAAGCCGCCCATGCTACTACAAATTGACCGGTTCTACCACATCCTGCTACACAGTGTACAACAATAGGTTCGTTACTTTTTCCGTGTTTATCACAAATAGAAAGGAATTTTTCAATTTGATTATCGGTTGGGACTCCATAATCAGGAACATCAATATGGTAATAATTAAAATTTTTTGAAATTTCTTGTCTATTATCAAATTCAGAACAATTAACTACAACTTTAATGCCCTCTCTCTTGTAAATTTGAATTTCTTTTTCTTCAGGCCACCATCCAGCCGCTAGCTTGTTTTTTACGACCCAAGTAAACGGTTCTGTTCGATGTGGTTGTCCACCTTTAGGCCAATACCAAGGACGAATATTATTTAACCTCTTACTTATAAAAATATCTTATCGATAATATTATTCATGAAAATAATATAAAATTTAAAAACTCTGAACATTCACTACATCTTAAAAATTCACAATAAAATGAATAAAAAATTAGAAAAAAAAGAGTTAATTAAGATTAGATTGCTTTCGCTTTAATTTTGTAAATAAGTCTTTTTTCCATGCTATCACAATAACTATTACACAGCCAACCGCAATAGAAGTTCCAAGGACAATAAGCGGAATTATTGGAAGTTCGGGAGTTTTAGTACCTCCACCTCCTCCACCATCGTCGCCACCACCACCTCCTCCACCACCACTTATATCGTAGATTCTACGTATCTCATAGATGAGCTCTCCATCGAAAGTTGATATGTTCAAAGATCTCAATGTTCCGTCACTGTCATATGTATTTGAAAATACTAAAATATCGAAAATTAAGAACCCAACTGTCCATATTATATTTTGTGTTACAGTTCTGCCATTTATTGACATTGTGGGATATAATTTAGAATCGTACCAATCAACTGCCATTAGATATTCGTCAACGGGAGTTGGAAGAATATATTCAAAGGACATAACTTGCATAGTATTGACGAGATAATTAGGTCTTTGATAAACGAC
>JAHQWS010000235.1 GCA_029856295.1 Promethearchaeia archaeon | reverse complement strand
ATCTAAAAGTTAAATCCGTGTTTTTATTAACATCCCAATCAAAAGATGGCTTATGTTTAAAATAAACATGTTTATAGGGTTTGTAATTTCCATATCCAAAAGACATTTCTGGTAAATTATTATCTTCGGGATGTAAATTTAAATCTAAAAATGTTTTATACGGTCTATTTTGTCCTAATGTTTTAAGATCTGGAAAAAATGCAAAAGAAAAATTCCCTTTTTTATATATTATAACAGGAGATCGAAATACGTGGTCTCCAATTACAAAATTTTTCTGGGGGACTAAATGTGGCACCCAGGTATAATCTGGATTTTTTCCTAATAAAATCTCGTAATTGACAATAAGTTTAGAGAAGGTTAAATTGCGATTACTCAATAATTTATATCTTATATGAAGGATATTTTCTTCTTCGAGACAATAATCTATATTTAAATTAAAATCCTCATCATCTAATTGATAATAGATTTTTTTTTTCGTTCTTTTTAAATAATTTAACGGTTTACTGATAACTGCTTTATTTGACCTCATCTTCAAAGTGCTATTTCCATTAAAACTTTTAAGAATGGGAATCCATATGTTACTATTTTTAATCTCAACAATTTCTTTAGTAAAATTCCCAAAATCTTCAAGTAAAACTCTCATATGTTCCCTTTCAAGAATATACTTAGTTATTTTTAACACCTATTTCATTTAATATGATGTTTGTGGGGAAACAGATTTAACTTTTTAAAGCTTGCAATATTTTTAATCATTATGATTCCCACTATTATATGGAATGATAATAAAGTTAAAATGATAGATCAAACCCTGCTTCCCCACGAGCTAAAATTTTTAGAGTTTGATGATTATAGAGATGTAGCTCAATCAATAAAGGTAATGAATATTCGAGGTGCTCCGGCTATTGGAGTGGCGGCAGCAATGGGAATGGCATTGGCCACAATTGAATACAAGAAACTTCCCAAAGAAAGATTTCTTAAATCGATGGAAGAGGCTGCTAATCTTATTCGTAGTACACGACCAACAGCTTCAAATTTATTTTGGGCAGTAAATAGAATTTGGAAAATTATAAGTACTTTTCCTGATGAACCTTTAAATATTTCAGAATTAGTTATAGAAGAAGCTAAAATTATGGCTCAAGAAGATATTAATGTTAATAAGGGAATTGGCAAAAATGGAGCTGCTTTATTAAAGGATGGTGATGTTGTCTTAACCCATTGTAATGCAGGTTCGCTGGCTACAGTTCAGTATGGAACTGCTTTAGCCCCTGTTAGAGCTGCAATTGAAGAAGGAAAGAATATTTCGGTAATTGCTGACGAGACAAGACCAAGACTTCAAGGTGCAAGGCTTACTGCTTATGAGTTACATTATGATAAAATACCTGTAAAGGTTATTTCAGATACATCATCAGGGTTAATAATGAGATTAGGAAAAATAGATAAAGTTATAGTTGGTACAGATCGCGTGACTTCTGATGCTGTTTTTAATAAAATTGGCACTTACTTAGTAGCTTTAGCTGCAAAAGATAATAATATTCCATTTTATGTAGCTGCTCCAACATCTACATTATCACTTCATGAAACCATTGAGGATGTCACAATTGAACAACGAGATAGCTCTGAAGTGAGTAACATTCTTGGTAAAGTCCAAATTGTTCCCGATGGTGTTGAATGCTTAAATTACGCTTTCGATATCACACCATTTAGGTTACTAACAGGAATTATTACTGAAGATGGAGTTTTTACACCCGAAGAACTTCTAAAAAAATATAAATAATGTATACATTTAGGTAGGGATAAAAAATTATAAATCTGTTCCGCAATAAGGACAGAGTTTAACATCTTCATCCACCTTTTTTCCACAGAAATTACAATATATTTCAGTCTTTTTTTCGGTATTTTCTTGAGATTGCGAACCTTGTTCTACTACAAGCAAATCTTCCTTTTTTTTTTCTAATTCATTCAAATCTGCCGTTAATATTTTTGATGTTTTACTCTTATGTACTTTAATGGCTCGTTTAGAGTTCCTTTTATCGAAAATATATATAGGATAAAATATAAATGAAAAAATCAAACCAACTAATAAAATGGCAATTCTTATCCTAATAGCCTCAAAATTTAACAGCAAACCTAAACATAAAAATAGAATAATGATATAAATAATAATCCATATAATCAAAAGCCGGTGTTTTATCATGGGAATTTTTAGTTCAGTTTAATTACAATAACTTTATGATATTTTTTACTTTTCATTAATATTTTGTAAAACATTTTTTAGCTGTTTTAAATTTTTAGCATTACTTAAATCTCTTCTAATATAGGTAGAATCTTTTATATTTTTCGTAAGCCAGATTGCATTTCTTTTTAATTCTACAAACTTAAACTCTTCATGAGAATAATTTAATGAAATGTCCTTCAAAAACTCATCAATATATCTTTCATATATTTTGGTGTGTTCCTTCATCAGTTGTATGTTATTTTGGTGTGAAATTTCTATTTCATTTGATAAATAGTCCTGAACATGAGAAAAAATTAAAGGATACCCTATAGAACCTCTACCAATCATAATCGCGTCAACTTTGGTATACCCACTCATTTTTTTAGCTGTGTATGGATCTATAACATCTCCATTCCCCACAATGGGAATTTCTGCGATTTGTTTTAAATTTTTAAGCCCCTTTAAATCTAATTTAGAATCATTCATTCTATATTTAATTAAACGAGCATGAATAGTTGCAAAACTTATTCCAGATGTATTTATTACCTTAGCTAACTCATTCAAGAAATTCATATCAGAATGGGTAAAACCTAACCTTGTTTTTAAGGAAACGGGTTTTGAACAATATTTTACAGCTACTGATAAAAGATTTTTTAAATTCTCTAGATCTTTTAATAGGGCACCACCTTCATTTGCTTTTATGGCTCTTTTAGAAGGACACCCTGCATTTATGTCGAGTACATCAAACTTATAACTTTCAAGGTAAGTTATTGCACTTTTTAGAGCATTAATGTCATTACCGATCAACTGTATACTAATTGGTCGTTCTTCTTCTATTTTAAACAAGTCTTGTTCAACAGATTTTGGATTTTTCATCAATCTCTTGGTATAAAGCATTGGGACACTTACCAATCCTATTTCGCTAAAATGTCTACAAAATCTTCTGTATATAGGAGTAGTTATGTTCATTAAAGGAGCTAGAATCAGATTATTTTTTAAAGTAAGCGAACCCAGTTTCATTATTTTTTAATATTTCTTGTTATGCTTAATTTATGAAATATCATCTAGAACTTTTTTAAAAGTTAAACTATATCTTAAATAAAGAACAAGTAGGATTTTAAATTAATATTATTAGAAAATTCTAATTAAAGCGGTTTTATTATGTCAAGATATCTAGATAAATATGAATTTGAAAAACCTCCGAAAGTAATTAAATATTATGATGAAGAACCTCTAAAATTGAATCAAGAATTTCAATTCTTTCATAATAAAAACAAATTTAGAAAAGAAATAAATGAGGTTCAATATCTATTTAAAGAATATGTAAGTTTCGCATTACATGCTGCTGGGATAAGAGATACTTATTTGAGGGAAGAATATACTGAAAATAATTTAGTGTTAATATTTACAACTCCCGATGTGGTTCATAAAGCTGATCAAATCTTCGAAACTCACAATAAAATTGTTGAAAATGGGTGTTTCTATATTAGATCTACCTCGGAATACACATTTCTTAAAGCAACTGATATGAAAGGAATGAAAGCAGGTTTAGAGATATTGTATGATCTCTTAAAACAAACATTAGAAGATTACTTTAATCAAAAGAAGTTTGATGATTATATCAAAATTCGACCTTTCGAGATCTATAATTGCATTTGAAAATGTAATATTCTTTAATTTAGATAAAAACAATGAATAATTGGCAATTTAAAAATAATTAAAATAAGTAATATTTTAAATTAATCTACATATTTCCATGGTCTTTGCTTTTTTAGTTTATAAGCT
>JAHQWS010000234.1 GCA_029856295.1 Promethearchaeia archaeon | reverse complement strand
TTTTTAAATTAAATCAATTAAAATCACTCAAAGCTAAATAATTAATACATTAATCATTTTAAACTTAATGAGATCCTAGAAAACTTTTAAAATTCTTTGCTTACTATTATTTCTTAATTCAAAAAATAATAATTACAAAAAATAAATTGATAAAAACAAAAATTTAGAGGCGAAAAATAATGCCAAAATTTGCATCCAATGAATGGGCTAAAGAATTTTGCAAAGAAATAAATGCCAATCAAAATTATAGGGAAGCTGCTTCCTGGTGGGAAGGAGATTTTGTATTCGTAATTGAGCCGAGTGGGAATTTGGATCATGAAATAAAAATGTTGGTAGGGCTTTTGAAAGGCGATTGTACTGGCGCTAAAACCTTAGAGCCAGGCGAAGAATTTGATATTTTACCCCCAAATTCACCTCCTAGACCGATAAAGGAAGGAGAAAAGGCTGGAGTTGAATTTGTCTTTTCTGGTCAATACGATAATTGGGTAAAGGTTTTGAAAAAGGAGCTCGACCCAATTCAAGGTTTAATGGCGGGTAAATTCAAATTAGTTGGAAACATGGCTAAGGTTATGAGAGCAACCAAAGCTGCACAGGAGCTCGTTCAATCCACCACAAAAGTCGAAACAGAATATTATTAATTCGAAATTCATCTTTTTTTTTAATTTTATTTTAAAGTCAGAAATTTAAAGAGCATAATTTGGATTATAGACGGCATGTGGGAAGCAATAAATTTTAATTGTCTTGTCTTTTATTTAGAATTAGATCCTTTTTATTATTAAGTTTAAACATATACAATCAATAAGAATATAATCTAATGAGAGCTTAATATGAATTTAGTTTTTAACGAAAAATAAAAGAATAATGAAATATATATCTCATATACGTAAAATATAAAAATTAACGGTTTTGTTTTTATTTTAATAAGAAAATGAAGATGATGGAGTTATTTGATTAATATGACAATCGGCAGTAATATTAAATTAGTATTTGAATTTAAAGAGGGTAACAGAGAATTAAAGAATATTCTTGGGGGTAAAGGAGCTAATCTTGCAGAGATGACTAACTTAGGACTAAATATACCACAAGGTTTTACAATTACTACTGAGGCTTGTTTAGCATATTTCGAAAAACCTGAGGAAGTCATGGAAGAAGTGAAGCCTAAAGTATTAGAGAAACTTAAGATACTAGAAGATATAACAGGCAAAAAATTTGGGGATGAAAAAAATTCGCTATTAGTAAGTGTTAGATCTGGTGCTCCAATGTCTATGCCAGGAATGATGGATACCGTTTTGAATTTAGGACTAAATGATCAAAGTGTTATTGGATTGGCTACGCTAACGAATAATCCTCGATTTGCCTATGACTCTTACCGTAGATTTATACAAATGTTCGGCGACGTTGTAATGGGTATTGGCGACAAAAATTTTGAAAGAATTTTAAATAAGTGTAAAAGAATGATAAGTAGAAATGCTCAAGATACAGATCTGCAAGTAAATGATCTTCAGAAGATAATCACTGATTATAAGGCGTTATATGAAAAGGAAATTGGAGAATCTTTCCCACAAGATCCGTTTAAACAACTATTTTTAGCGATTGAAGCAGTTTTTAAATCATGGAATAATAAGAGAGCTATTACATATCGAAAAATGAACAATATCCCTAACTTTGGTACGGCTGTAAATATCCAAGCAATGGTATTTGGAAATAAAGGTTCAAATTCTGCAACGGGGGTAGCATTTTCAAGAGATCCGTCCACAGGAGAGAAATTGAGATTTGGAGAATATTTAACAAATGCTCAAGGAGAAGATGTTGTGGCTGGTATAAGGACTCCAAAAAAAATTACGGATATGAAAAAAGAGTTCCCCGAAATCTATGACGAATTAATGAATACAATGGAGAATTTAGAAAATCACTATAGAGATATGCAAGACATTGAATTTACGATTGAAAATGGGATTTTATTTATTCTCCAAACAAGAAATGGTAAGAGAACCCCCTCAGCTGGAGTTAAAATTGCTGTTGATATGTACCATGAGGGGTTAATTTCTAAAGAAGAGGCAATAATGAGAAATGATCCCAAAAAAATTTCTAAATTAATGTTTAAAAGTATAGATGAGAAAGCAATAATTCGTGTTTTAGCTAAAGGAATTAGCGCGTCTCCAGGGGCAGTCTCTGGAATCGCGATATTTGATGCGGATACTGCTGAAGAATTAGCAAATGAAGGTCAAAAAGAAATTATTTTAGTTCGTCCTCAAACAAAACCTGATGATATTCATGGTCTTTACGCTGCAAGCGGAGTATTAACTCAATTTGGAGGAAAAACTTCACATGCTGCGGTTGTTGCAAGAGGTATGGGAAAGCCTGCAGTTGTAGGAGCCCAAGATATCGAGATTGATGAGGAAAATAGAGAAATTAAAGTTGCGGATACGGTTATAAAAGAGGGTAGTTATATAACAATTGATGGATCAACAGGTAGAGTTATCGAAGGAAAAGTACCCCTTGTTGAACCAGAAATTAAAGGGGAATTTTTAGAATTATTAAAAATGGCAGATGAGGTAAGGAAATTGGGAGTACGAGCCAATGCCGACACACCAATAGATGCTCAAAAGGCACTAGAATTTGGAGCAGAAGGTATTGGACTCTGCAGAACTGAACATATGTTTATGGCACAGGAAAGATTACCTGTTGTGCAATCCATGATAATGTCGAGAACGAAAGAAGATCGTCAAGATTATTTGAATAAAATTTTACCCATGCAACAAGGTGATTTCTATGAGATATTTAAAATAATGGAAGGGAAACCAGTAACAATTCGATTATTAGACCCTCCACTTCATGAGTTTTTACCTGAATTATCTGTTGTTTTGTTAGAGAATCAAGAATTAAAAATGACAAACGCTTTATCAAGATCTCTATTAAATATAACTCCTTTAGATAAGGAAATTACTACAAAAAATAAAGTGATTAGTTTAATAAGATCTTTATCTGAAGAAAATCCTATGATGGGTTTACGAGGCTGTCGTTTAGGAATTGTGTGGCCAGAAATTATTGAAATGCAAGTAAAAGCGATATTCGAAGCTGCCTGTCTGCTTAAAGAAGAAGGTATTAATGTTATTCCTGAGGTTATGATTCCTTTAGTAGGGATGATTTCCGAACTAAAATTTATCAAAAATGATTTAGTTAAAATTGCAAAAGAAATTATTGAGAGATATGGCGTAGAGCTCAATTATAAATTTGGTACTATGATAGAAATACCTCGAGCAGCACTTACAGCAGATGAAATTGCAGAAGAGGCAGATTTTTTTTCATTTGGAACCAATGATTTAACTCAGATGACATTTGGCTTTTCGAGAGATGATGCTGAAAGTAAATTTTTGCCTATCTATTTAAATAAGGAGATTTTAACTGAAAATCCTTTTGAAACAATAGACCAAAAAGGTGTTGGGGCGTTAATGAAAATGGGTATAGAATTAGGAAGAAAAACTCGACCTGATTTGAAGTGTGGCATTTGTGGAGAACATGGAGGTGAGCCAAAATCTATTGGATTTGCCCACTCAATTGGATTAGATTATGTGTCTTGTTCTCCATTCAGAATCCCAATCGCTAAATTAGCAGCAGCTCACGCAGCAATAATGGAAAAAAATACTGAATAACCTACACAAATCTCTTGAAAAACCCATATTCATTTTAAAAATTACAAACTCATATTTTTAAGCTTCATGTTAGTTCAGAATCTTAAAAATCCATAAAGATTTTATCAATTAGTTTATTAACTTATTTATAATTAATCGAGTGAATGCTTTAATGACATTGTCTATAGATGAAAAAATTGATTTAATAAAACAAGTTGGCGAAGAAATCATCGAATTAGATGAATTGCGAGATGTGATACTTTGGAAATTAGATCATAAACAAAAAATTTATGCTTATGATGGGTTTGAACCTTCTGGAAATATTCATATTGCTCAAGGACTTTTACGAGCAACAAACGTGAATAAATTAACTAAAGC
>JAHQWS010000233.1 GCA_029856295.1 Promethearchaeia archaeon | reverse complement strand
TCAGAGATCCACGTTGGGGACGAGGTCAAGAGACATATGGAGAAGATACTTTTTTATCGTCAAGGATGGGAGTGGCATTTGTAAAGGGAATACAAGGATATGACCCAAAATACTTTAAGGTAATTGCAACTCCCAAACATTATGTTATTCACAGTGGACCAGAACCTTTACGTCATAAGTTTAATGCAGTAGTGAGCAAAAAAGACTTAAATGAATCATATCTTCCGGCATTCGAAGCTTGCATTAAAGAGGGTAAGGCATATTCTATTATGGGAGCATATAATAGAACTAATGGAGACCCTTGTTGTGCGAGTAAACCATTATTACAGGAGATTTTAAGGGATAAATGGGGATTTGAAGGATATGTAGTTTCTGATTGTTGGGCAATTCCCAATATTTACAAAGACCATAAAGTGGTAGAAACTGCGCCAGAAGCCGCTGCTCTCGCGATAAATGCCGGATGTGATTTATTTTGTAATATGTTTACTGCACATCCTAAGAGAAAGAAACGATATTGGCAATGGATGATAGATGCTATAGATCAAGGGTTACTCACAGAGGAAACGATTGACAAATCGGTTAAACGACTATTTATGGCAAGATTTAAACTTGGAATGTTTGATCCTCTTGAAGAAGTTAAATACCAGCAAATTCCTTTTGAAATTAATGATTGTGAGGAGCATCGCCAATTAGCCCTAAGAGCTGCAAGAGAATGCATTGTATTACTAAAAAATGAGAATAATATTTTACCTTTAAATAAGGATACCAAATCTATCGCAGTAATTGGACCAAACGCTGATAGTCTTAGTGTACTTTTAGGAAATTATAGTGGCCGACCATCTAAATTTACCTCCTTCTTAAAAGGCATTAAAGCTAGCGTCTCAGCTGATACCGAAATTTATTTCGCTAAAGGTTGCGCACTTACAGATAGATCAAAAGATGGCTTTGAGGAAGCAATAGAAATTGCTAAAAAGTCAGAGATCATTATCATGGTACTGGGTATATCTGCTAAATATGAAAGTGAGGAAGGAGAAGCTAAAGAATCTGAGGCAATGGGAGACCGTGTACATATGAATTTACCGGGAGTACAAGAAGATTTATTAGAGACAATCCATGAAACTGGTAGACCAATAATATTAGTATTGACCAGTGGTAGCGCATTATCTGTAAATTTTGCTAAGGAACACATCCCCGCGATAATCCATGCATGGTACCCAGGAGAAGAAGGCGGAAAGGCAACTGCAGACGTTATATTCGGAGATTATAACCCTGCTGGACGGTTACCCATTACATTTTATGAATCTGTGGAGCAATTGCCTGATTTTAAGGATTATAGCATGGAAAATAGGACATATAGGTACTTTAAAGGGGAACCATTATATTCGTTTGGATATGGCCTTAGTTATACAAAATTTAAATATGGCAACCTTGAAATTAATCCTCTTAAAGCAAATACAGATATCGATATTCATGTGAGTGTTGATGTTAAGAATATTGGAAAACACTCCGGTGATGAGGTTGTTCAGCTTTATATAAGTAATGATACTGCTCTTATACACCTTCCAATACGAGAGCTTAAAGGATTTAAGAGAATTCATCTTAAGCCAGGAGAGGTAAAAACTGTGTCATTTACATTAAAACCTTATCATATTTCACATATTACCGAAGATGGGAAACGTATTTTAGAACCTGGGAAATTTACGGTTTCAGTTGGAGGATGTCAGCCAGGATTTAGTGATAATAATCTCAATATTGGTATTGGTAATTTTGAAGTTAGGGGAGAAGTAATTGAATTTGCCTGAAATCATATACTTTTCCTATTAATTTATATATTTAATCGTTTTAATAATTATTATAAAAAATTTCGACAGCATTGTATTAATAAGTGCGAATAAAAATGAAAGAAGTGAGAATTTTAACATTAGACAATCGAGGTAGAATTGTAATTCCAAAACTTATTCGAAAGAGCCTAGGGATTACCAGTAGTTCTCAATTAATGATGGTTGCAGATAGCGACACAAAAGAAATTAAAATTGTTCCCATGGGGCTAGGTGGTGAAAGTGTTAAATATAAAATATTAATGAAAGATCAAGTGGGCGCATTAGCTAAAATCCTTTCGGTATTTGGAACTCGGGGGATTTCTTTAGTTTACGAAGAAACAATTGTAGTTGCAAAAGATAAAACGGCAATTTGCACACTTATAGGACCTTCACCAGAAAGAGATTTGGAAGAATTTAAACAGATTTTAAAAGATGAAGGAGAAGCACTTGAAGTTGAGATTATTCCATTAGAATAAAAGAATTTTAACTCTGATTAAATTAGTAAATTTCGTTAAAGAATTTTAATTTTGATTATTATTATCCAATTAAAATAGATTTATAAAATAAATTTATAAATTAATTGTACTATTAGAAATATAAGTTTATAAGAAAAAAAAGCTAGGTTCTAATGGCTAAAAAGAAAAGAAAGACGGTCAGTGATTCTTTAGCTTCTGTATTAAAACAAAAGAAAAGTAAAAAAGGATCTGGAAAAACAACGGAGTCTGATTTAGAGCCTCCAAAACAAACTCAGGATGCTCTTCAATCGATACTCCAAGGAGTTTCAGAAGGTAAAGGTTTTTATCGACGTGAAGTGAAAGAAGAGCAATTAATAGAGCCTCAATTATCATATGACTCAAAAACTAAGATTGCTGAAGATTATATAATGGAAGAGGTTCCAATATCAGAGAGATCTTCAAAAGGTAAGAAGAGCCCTCCGCTTGTTGATGCTGAAAAATCTAAAATAGAAGAGCAACAAACAGAAGAAGTGGCTCCACCACAGGTTTCACCAAAAGATGCTGTTTCAAAATCAGTAAGAGAAGATATTTATGAGAAGTTAGGCCTCTTTTTTACGGAATACATAAATGGCTATAGTGAACGCTATACCCAATGGGAAAATAGTGTAAGTAATATCTTATCTATTCTGAGAAAGATGCGAAAATTTACCAAAAAAAATACTGAAGATTTAATCGATTCTATCAATAATCAATTTAAAAAAATAGAACTCAATTTACAAGAATTTAAGATAAAAAGAGATGAAATAGAGAAAATTGCGGGTGTGGATATTTTAACAATGTCAGGTGAATTTAAAAAAGTCTTAGGTATGCTTGAATTACAAGTGAAGGAATATCAATTAAAACGAATCACGGATGAATTTATACATCAACAAGCATTATATTCTCAGCTTTAGTATTCTAACTAAATTTTGTATTACTTTTTAAAAGGATATTTAAAATTATCATGAGCAATGAAGAAAGACAGTTAAGACCATTAATTTTAGATATAGGAAGTGATAGATTCAAATTAGGATGGGCTGGTGATGATTCTCCGAATATTATTGCACCAACAGTTTATGTGGACGTAAAAGATTATCTATTTGATTCAAATGTTATAGATGGACTTGAAGAATTATTTTATGATGAGAATTCTGAGACTCAATTATATGGGGAAATGGCTTTAAATTATCAAAATATCTTGAATATCCATGAATTTAAAAAAGAAAATAATTTCTCCGTTCTCTCAAAATCTTTTCAGTATTATTATCAGAAATTGAATATTGCTCCCGAATATAAAAATAAACAACCTATTATAGTTATATCTCCATTTTTCATGACTGAATTAGAAAAATCTAAATTACAACAATTATTCTTTAATGAATTAAATTTTCCATATATTCTATTTTTATCAGAAAGCCAAGCCATATTACAAACCCTACAAAAAACTACGGGAGTTGTTGTTAATATGGGTGAATCACACACTTACATTTCTTCAATCTTCCATGGATTCACTAATATTATGGCCAGAGATGTCTTTCCGGTGGCGGGTAAAGATTTAACTAATTACTTCATAAATTTAATAATAACTAAAAAAGGTTCCGATATAAATCTTTATCTCGAAAAATGGCTCGCAAAAGAAATCAAAGAAAAAACAGCATTGTGCGTATTAAGACCAGAAGTAGAAATTGATAGTATAA
>JAHQWS010000232.1 GCA_029856295.1 Promethearchaeia archaeon | reverse complement strand
CATTTAAACCTTTCAAGATTAATGTAGATTTAGAAAAAAATAGAAAAATTAAAATAGATATAAATGAACATATCTTAAAGGTTAAAGAATGAAATTTTAATTTCCTACTTTTACGAAGTTCTTTCTATGAAATTTGTTTTTTTTAAAACTCCATTGAAAATTTAAAAATACTAACAACTCACACTCTAAATTGAGCTATACTTAAAATTGAAAAAAATGAAATATTTAGCAATTATTTAGCCTTATAGAGATCTTTTAGAAAATCAAGGAATTCTAACATAAAAACTTCTATTTAAATTTATTTTTTTCAGTTAATTTTCATGATATGAATATTAAAAAAACATTAATCCATATCTTTTGAGGAGAATCGGACTAATTTCCATTTTATACTTAGTCTATAATTATAATTTTAAAAAAAACAAAAAAAAGAATTATAGCCATTAATAATTAATTAATTGTTCTTTTAATTCCTCAGCTAAAATACCTAACCTATTGGCAGTGGAGGTAATCTCCTCCATCGAAGCGTTTTGTTCCTCAGTAGAGGCGCTAATCCCTTCCATTGAAGCAGTCACTTTTCGAATTTTATTAATAATGATGTCGATTTTTTGACTATTACCTGATACAGCATTTTTTGCTTCATCAGCTAGTTTCCTTACTTCCTCTGCTACTACAGCGAAACCTCGACCATGCTCTCCGGCTCTTCCTGCCTCTATACTCGCATTTAATGCTAGCAGATTTGTTTGTTCGGCTATATTTCTAATTAATTCCATAACTTTTAGTAAATCATCAGTAGATGTTACAACTGTTTGAGTTTCATAATTAATTTCTTGTACTGTAGAAGATATCTCTTCCGATGATGCATTTACTTCAGCAGCACTCGCAGCGAGCTCAGTTGCTATATTTGAGACATTAATACTCGCATCTGATGCTTTTTCAATCACTTTATTCAAAATTATGGATGATTGTGTAATTTTTTGGTCTAATAATCCAACAACAGCAGTGACTAATAGCAATGTAAAAAAAATAATATTAACACCTTGAGCAAACAACCTTAGAGTCTCGATTCCTGCAGATTCTATAATCAGAAAAACTAGGTAAATAGATGCAATTATTAAGGACATACATAAAAATGCATGCATGGCAGTCTTTTTCTTCAGATATATTCGTATCAGCATAATGGCACCAATCATGCAAATAGAAGCAATGATTAATTCTAATCCTATAACTAATGGGCTCATGGCAGTAGCGGCAATCATCATATGCTTGGTCATATTTTTATCTACTCGTTGATTTAAAAAGAGCCCATGATATTCCTTGAAAACCGAAACAAACAATATAATTATGGCAACCATGTATAAAACTCTGCTGATTAAGTGCCCAACTCCCTCTGGATTGGTTGCTTCAGTAATTACATTAATTACCACGCCTAACGCGGTTATGACATATGATAAAAACAAAAGCATTAGATCTTTCCGCTTTAAAAACACCAATGCCATTGTAAATGCTGCACTTACAACTACAATTGCTGTTAATATATTCAATTCTATAGATGGGTCAGTCATAAAAGATCTCAACTATTATGCGATAATTAATTAATATTTGTTTTAATCATGGCACGCAAATTAATATATTTAAACTAATAGGTTTTAAGAAAAATTTCGTACTAATGTAATAAATAAGGTTATATTCAAACTAAGGAGGATCTTATTATCAAGATATCTTCGAAATTGAATTATGCTTAATTCTGGATAAAATTTCAGCGATCTTTAATCTCCTTCAAAATATTTTCCATCAATGTCTATCAATAAAGTAATGGGATTAATACTTAAATCTACCTTTAAAAATTACATATCTACCTCAGAAATAACGCTCAAATGAACTAAATCTCTCTATGTTGTTTCAGAATTTTCAGGTTAAGTTAAATAAAAAAATTAACTCTATTTAGCCTTGTAAAGGTCTTTTAGAAAGTCAAGGACAAAATCTTTAACTGAATCACGATCGGGTGCATTTGCTATCATTCCATATAATGCTGATTGTCCTTCTGCTTCTTTTTCTGGATTCTTTAGGACTTCTTCAACGCTTTCATTGAGGTCTTTTAGGAATGGATCTACAACCTTGGACTGAGGAGGATTTATGGTCATATGAATCGCAGGAGGAAACTGCATCCGGTCTAAATGCCAACCTCGTCTTTCCATAGCATCTGCAACATTATAGATATGAAATTTATCTGAGGTAAAAGAATAGACACTCATATCGGGCTTCCCTAAGATATATAATTCTGGGATTTGTTCAATTCCATTTATTAATTTTTTAGTTGTGTCCATCGTTATTTTTGCTAGTTTTAAATAACCATTTTCTCCAAGAGAATTTAATGCTGCCCATGCTGCAGCAATTGTACCTGCTGGTCGACTGCCTTGCATCGCCGCGGATGCATAAATTCCCCCTGACCAGTCAATAGTTGCGCAATATTGATATTTCAATAACTCATCTTTTCGATATAAAATTGTTGAGGAACCTTTAGCACCGTATCCATATTTGTGTATATCTGCAGAAATAGACGTAACCCCTGGGACTGAAAAATCAAAATCTGGAATCTCATACCCGAGTTTTCTTACAAATGGTAGCATGTATCCTCCAAGGCAAGCGTCAACATGCAATCCTATCCCATGTTCCTTTGCTATGGCTCCAAGTTCAGTAATCGGATCTACTACTCCTCGAGGATATTCGGGAGCAGATCCGACAATTAGAATGGTATTTTCTGAGATTTTCTCTTTCATACCCTTAACATCTGCTCTATAGGATTTGTCATCAATTGGAACATATATAGGTTTCACATCAAAATATTTGGCTGCCTTCTCTAAAGAAGGGTGTATTGAACTTGGTAAAATCATTTCAGGCTCTTTTATTTCTGGAAATTTGTCTCGTGCCCAATCTCTATAGGTTTTTACCGCTAATAAAATGCTTTCAGTACCCCCTGAAGTCATACTTCCACAGGCTCTCCGATTTCCCCCTAATAAATCAATAGTCATCGAAATTACTTCTGATTCAAATTTTTTTAAACTTGGGAATGCAAAGGGACTTAACGCATTTTCAGAAAAAAACATAGTAAATACTTCTTTAAGCAAATTGGTATGTTCATCACTTGCACGATTTACTAACCCCCACATCTTTCCATCCTTCCAATTTGCATCCCCTTTACTTGCTTCTTTCATTATTTTAAGAAGTCCTGCTCTAGGAATTCCATCTTTAGGTAAAACAACTTTTTGTCTTGCCATTTTAATTCACTAAATAATATGAAAAATAAATTAATAAATTAATTTAATGGTATATCATTCGCGTTTGAAATATATAAATTTCTACTTATAATTAATAAACCATAATTTGAGGGTAATATTGACAATTTTAAAATAGTAGCAAATTCTTTTTTGCATAATCCTAACCTTGTAGAATTTAAGATATTAATTATATATTAAAAAATGAAAGTTGATATAAGAATGAGAATTTAATATTTTCTTAGTAATCAAAAGTTTTTTTTTGGATGTTGTATGTCCTAGCAGTATCGTATAATGTTTCAATATTTTTAATGGGATGATATGCCATTATATCCGTACAAGGACCAAATACTAAATTGTTACTGGGCGCAACAGCACTAATTACTTCTTCACATTGCTTGCGAACATCATCAGGTGTTCCTTGCCAAAGTAAAACGCTTACATCAATGTTTCCATTCCACGCTATTTTTTCACCAAATTTTTCATTTAAAGCAATGATGTCAACACCAGCGGCAGGTTCAAGGCATTGAAGTAAATCCAATCCCATTTCAATGTAACAAGGTATCAATTCATCTATTTTTCCGTCTGTATGTATCATTGTACGACCGCCACGCTTATGAATCATTTTAAAAAGAGATTTATATCGAGGTAAATAAAGTTTCCGAAACTGCTCAGGCGAAATCATTAATCGTCCTTTTTGGGCAATATCGTCAGTAAAAGCAATCACCATTTCGGAATCGATGTCTAATAATC
>JAHQWS010000231.1 GCA_029856295.1 Promethearchaeia archaeon | reverse complement strand
GTTGATAACGCCATACACGCCATGTATATTTTGTTGTTAAAGCTTCCTCCCTAGTTAATGTTAATTTACCGTTCGAAGTAGCATATTGCCAGCCTTCTCCATCTGCCAATTCATTGTCAATTCTATGGATTCTTTCGAGTAATTCTTCCGTTGGAAGAGTAGTAATCAAATTTTCAAATGATTTTTGAACCCTTTTGAGCTCCTCTCTTTGAGCTAGTCCATGGCAAGCAGCGATTAAGAATTCTCTCTCCAACCAATTCTCATCGAACAGTTCCTTTGGCTCGAGGTTATTGATATGTTTCACAAATCCCTGATAAAATTTTTCACCGAAATTAATTCTCATCTGATGGTCATAAGTATCCATTATAAACGGCCAATCGATGACGCCACTTGAAGATAAAATAACGTTAACATCTTTTGGATATTTAGCCGCAAAATTAATAACTAATCCTCCACCATAACTATATCCTGCTCCCATCCATGGACCTTTAAATTCCTCATTAAGTGTTTGTATAACATTATGATAATCCGCAAGGGTTTGATCTATCCGCACATATGAAGGTATGGACTGATCTTTGTCTGATGTAATACTTTGTCCATATCCACGATGTTCTGCTTGAATATAAATGATGTCATCCCTTTTACCGTATGCGTCATAAAACATCAAGAGAGTTTCCTCTTCAAGTTCATGCTCCTCTCCTAAATGAAAAAATACCGGAGCACTAGAACTACACCCTTCCGGAATATTGATATCAATATGTTGTTCAAAGCTCATTCCTTCTGGATCAGAATGATTAACTGGTTGAGATATAGTTCTATGAATATACTCATAATTTCTCTCTTCTTCTTTCATAACGCATCTCTATATTTTTCTTATTGGTGAATTATCTGAATTTTCGCTAAATTGGTATTATTAAATCATCGAGTTCCTCTGGAGCCTTCGATAATTTCATATAACCATCATCAGTTATCAAGACTGTATCAGAATGCCGAAATCCCCCGACACCAGGAATATAAATTCCAGGTTCAACACTTACTAGCATTCCTGGCTCAAGTGGATGATCATACCCTTCTGCGAGATAAGGTGCCTCATGCCCGGTTATTCCTAATCCATGTCCGGTACGATGGAGAATATTATCTCCGTATCCATTTTCAGTTATAAATTTACGCACTTTTTTATCGATCTCACTCATAATAGTTCCCGGCTTTAATAAATCGTATGCTAATGCTCTCGCTTTAAACATAGTTTCAAACGGCTTTTTAGTTTTTTCAGGGACATTACCTAAAAAGAATGATCTCTCAATTTCTACACCATATCCGTCTACCTGTGCTTGAACAATAGAAACATGAGGGCCACCTACCTCCATTTCATCAAAAATATGTGGAATCAAGTGTGGATCATGAGAAATAGAAGGTGGCCACACTACTCCCATTGTAGAAACAACTCTAAAGTTGGCATTAGGTATATCTTGAACTATTTTAGACGTCATAGCATTAGAAACTTCTCGGTATAAAGCAAATATAAGCACTTTAGGACGACACATTTTAAGTAATACTTTATGCCCCTTGTTTATTACTCTGCACGCATGTATAGTTCGCCCGATTTCATAATCAGTTTTTATTAAACGAACTTCCTCAACAATGTCGGTTACAAATTTCTTTCCTGGCGTTTTATTAGCAATTCCCATGGGCATTACGGACTCTATTCCAACCTTTGAATCATTATCAATAATTTTTTGATAGATGTCATACCAATTTTCCCCACTTCGAGAAGGAAATTCATAGTAGAAAGCCATGTCATAATCGATTCTTGCTCTTTGTTCAAAATGCCCTTTCTCTAAAAGTGGAATCACCATTTTTGGAAGTCCTTCTTTCGGTATAACAAAAATAAAGGGTCTCTCGTGAACATAAAAAGCAAAATTTGTTAGATAATAAATATTTACGGGATCAAAGCATACATAATAATCCAAATTTTGTTGTTTCATTAAATTTCTAACCTTTTCTAATCGATTAGAAAGCTCTTGTTTACTTGGGGGGTCTGTAATAGCTTTTGGTTTACTATTCATTATTTTTACCTTTAAATCTTATAATTTTGATATAGATAATACAAGTTATTTTAAATATTTAAGTTCAAAAATTTTAAAGAATTAGAAACAATATTTTAAAAGGATTATTATTAATAATTTTGAATGATTTTAGAAATTCGTACTCCTATATTTTATGTAATCGTTAAGAATGAGTCAAATAATATGATTAAACCAGATGAGTTTTTAGCTTTTTTAAAAGGAAGAAGAAGCATACGCAATTTTCAAGATAATCCTGTCACTGAAGATCATATTCAAATGATTTTAGAGGCTGGAAGATGGGCCCCAAGTGGTTCAAATAGACAACCATGGGAATTTATCGTAGTAAAAAATCGAGACATTTTGAAAAAAATATCTAAAACAGGAGTTTATGGACTCCCTCTCAGAAATGCGCCCTTGGGCATTGCTATAGTAGGTAAAAAGCTGGAAAATCCTAATTGGTATATCCAGGATACATCATTGGTGTCTATGAATATGATGCTCATGGCATGGGCTCTAAATATTGGTATGTGCTGGATAGGGAGTATGGATAGAGAGTATGCTAAAGGACTATTTCATCTTGGAAAAGATGATTTTCTTTTAACAATTTTAGCAATGGGATATATAAAAGGAAATATACCTAAACCTACTCTGAGAAAAAGTTTAGATGAGATAACTAAAATTGTAAAATAACCTCTATCTTTAAAAAGAATTTGAATTAGGGTTGATGAGAACTGAAATTTGCTTTAAGTATAACTAATTTTGGCGATTATTTCCATCCAAGAAGATTAGCAGATTTAGCATATGATGCTGAGCAAGCTATGAACGGCAGAATTTTGATGTGAGATTTAGTAACCGAAATATATCGAGAGGGCATCCCATATTCATCTTTGGCTAAATGTGATTCAGATATAGAATTACTATGTTCATTCATTTCAATCAATTTGAGATTAAATTTAGAGTTGAATTAAATAATATAGGTTAAATGTATTTTAAAATTTTGATTTTATAAAAGTTAAATCATTAATCATTAACGTAAATTTATAAGCGAAATTTTTTACTTATTTTTTACTAAGAATTTTTTCTTATTTAAAATTGTAAGGGGATTAATTTATGTTGTTAGAACCAATCGAAATTTTAAACGGTACATTTAGTCTCATTTGTGTTGTAATCTCTACCATCGTCGGTATAATTATAGCATCAAGATATCTTACGCATAAACAAAAGATATTGTTACTAGTAGGGATTACATGGATAGGGGTATTCTCCCCTTGGTGGCCATCAACCATATCATTCGTACTTGTATTAGTAACCGGAAAAGGGCTTACGCTTCAATTATATTTTTTAATTGGGTTAATTCCAGGAGCACCTATATTGATAATATGGATTTATGCTTTTTCTGAATTAACATACAAAAAATATCAGAAAATACTAGTAAGTATCTATACAATAATAGGAATTATATTTGAGGTTCTTTTAATTTATTTCATACTTAATGATCCAAGTGTAATTGGAGAATTAAAAGGCCTACTTGATGTTACATATAAATCAATAGCACTTTATTATGCGGTTTTTATTGTAATTTCTGTTCTCATAACTGGAATTCTTTTTGGTAGAGAATCTCTTGGTTCTGAAAATCCAGAGCTTAGATTAAAGGGATACCTTCTTATTGCTGCTTTTGTATCATGGAGTATTGGGGCCATTTTAGATGCGGCATTACCATTAAATATCATAACATTAACAATAGCTCGATTGATTTTAATTTCTAGCGCATTAGAATTTTATTGTGGATTTCTGTTACCTAAATTTGTTAAGGATCTCTTTATTAAGCAAAAATAATATATTTCGGGTATAACACCTTTTAGGTGATCATCGAATTTAAGTTTTTACTCGTAGCCACTTAGATGGGTTTGAACGAGAATTCGCTTGCCTTCAAGGATTGTATACCCTATTTTTTTCTTTTTAATATTTTT
>JAHQWS010000230.1 GCA_029856295.1 Promethearchaeia archaeon | reverse complement strand
TAGTTTAATTTTAAAAATAAACCATAAATTTCTTTACACACTCTAAATTTTATTCCTTAAAGTGGCCCTTGACGGTCGGAATTGTATTGAGATCGTTTCGATCTACAACGATAAGTGGTCTCTGACGCTGGGCTTCAAACCCAGTTATCCTGCGGAGGGATAGGAGTTCGATAATCGTTGGGATTTACCCAGTCTTTTGAAAATCTCCTCGAGGGCCGCCAATTTCTCATTTTTCAAGCACTTTTAAGAGTCTTTAATATTTAAAATCCAATTAAGATACTTTATCTATATTTTTTAATCGTAAAAAGTTTTTATATCAACTTTCCCTAATTTTTATTTACAAAATTTAACTAAAAAGAAGAAAATTACTGAAAGAGTTTAAACCGCCTAAACCAAGAATAAAAGAGGGTGTGCTTGTAGCTTGGCATCAAAATGCGACACAATTTCATGAGGGAGCAATGCTTAAAAGACATCTTTAGCCATATATTTATTTGTAATTCCCTTTTCACCATTTTAAATATAAATGAAATTTCTGAAAAATAGTAAAAGAATTATTTAAAATAAAGACTTAATAATTTGTATTTGATATAAAATAGGATTATAGAATATTACACACTAATCAGAATGATATATTATGGTAGATTTTAATAACATTATTGATTTTTTTGAGCAATCTAACATTCCTGAAAATATGCTAAAAAGAGGGCAACTAGTATTAAATAATTTCTTAAAACCAATAAAGATTCTATTCGAACAGAAAAATGTACCTAAAGAGCCTTGGAGTGATGATCAAATTGAATTTTTACTTGAAATACTTTCAAATATGGATACTGATAAAGACTCTCAAGCAAGTAGAGTTGGGGAAAGAGAAGCTCGAATTGCATCTAGGCTACATCTTAAAATGAGCGCTGGATTCTGTCATGGAGTAGGTAGAAGTGGATTTTTAACTGCACCCCAGCCAAAAGCACCCGGAGGGTCAATAATGTATGAAATTACAAATTATTTGGCCCGAAATTTTCTGAAAAATTTTGGATTACCAAATATTAACAAAGCAATTGTCGTACCTTTATGTACTGGTATGTCCTTAGCACTGTCCTTAGGTGCTTTAAAACCAGATATACATTCCAATAAAACTAAAATATTAGTCCCACAAATAGAACATAGATCTATTTTAAAAGCCTTTGATTTAATGGGATTTACTCAAAAGGTAGTTGAGGGAAAAGTATTTGGCGATGCTGTAAGAATTCCCATAGAAGATATTAGAGCTAGCTTAGATTCAGAATGTTTTTCAGTCATATCTTTAACCAGTTTCTTCCCTCCACGGGAACACGATGATATAAAAGAAATTAGCAAATTTGCCAAAGACAACAATCTCGTTCATATTATTATTAATGCCTATGGAGTTCAAAGCCCAGAGTGGATGAAATTAATACGATCTGCCATAGATGCGGGAAGAGTTGATGTGATAATTCAATCTACAGATAAAAATTTCCTCACTCCAGTCGGGGGAGCTGTAATTGCCTCTCCTGATGAAGAAGTTATAACTAAAATCAGTCAGGCTTATCCAGGTCGCGCATCTGCTGCTCCTGTAGTAAATTTTTTAATTTCTATGCTATCATTAGGAATCAATGGATATCTAAAACTAATTGAACAACAACAAAAAAATCGTAACCTTCTAGAAGAAAAATTAAGAGAAGTTGCAAGTAAAGTAAATGAAAGAGTATTAGAGATATTTAATCCCGTGGCAGTAGCTGTTTCTCTTGAAAATCTGAAAAAGGAAAAATTAGATGCACTTGGAGGTGCATTGTATAATCTAAGAGTTACAGGACCTAGAGTTTATCATTCTGGTGAGTCTGGTGAATCTGTTTTTGGAACTTGTTGTAAATATTATCCAACACCTTACATTGTGATGAATGCTGCGATTGGTGCCAGGGAAGAAGATATATTCTCAGCAGTCGAAAGATTTGAAAAAGCTTACAAGCAAGTTGCATCATAGGAGTATTTTAAAAATCTCTTTCCAATAAAAAAATCAAAATAAAAATAATTAAAAAGTATAAATATTATTTTTTAGATAACAATTATTATAATTTATTTCGCAAAATTCTTAATTTTAAATTCTTTTTTAAAAAATTTAACAGAATTACAATTCATAAGAGTTTATAAATATGGAAAATCGTTTATTAGACCAATTTAACAATACTATTATCAACCTGTGGTCCAAGAAGGAATTTACACTTGAATATGCCCCATTAAACCATAGAGAACTGTTCGAATTATCTTATCATACAAATAATTCAGTTGATATGAGAAATATCTTTATTAAATTATCTCAAGATGAGAATAAAGGTGGTTCAAAAGCGATTCTTTATTCAAATACTAAAAAATTCATTTCTGTTGAAGCGTTAGATGATAATATAAAAGTAATGAAATATTTTGCAGAGGGAAATACAGGAGATAAATTAATTAATGAGATTAAACCGACACTTGAAACAAGAAAATTAATATATTCTGCTAAAGAAAAAGATCAAAAAGCTCAGATTCTTAAGTCCATTTTAGTAGAGCGCAAAATTGATGAATGTGCCAATTTGGTTATGTTAAAAGATATTATTAGAAAAATCTATTTCGCTATAGGTGATGCAAGAGAATCTGCTGCCGTAGTTCCAATGTTTATGGAAGCAGAAGGGGCGAGTTTGGTCCAATTAGCCTTAAATAAATGGATGACTACAACTCAGAATTTAGAGCAAGAGAAAAATTTCCCTGAAAATTATCAACCAGGCTTATTAAAGAATCTAATGCAAATTAAAAAATGGCTCTTAAATTTAATTTCTGTCAATTTAGATAGATAAACCAAAAGAAAACAGCTTTCATTAATTAAAATTATAGTAATTGCTCCCGCCGCCGGGGGGAATATAATTCATAAAATAAATATGAACTATTTTATCAAAAAATTAGAAAATTTCTCTACTATTAGGAAATAGGAGATCCCTTTAAAGAAAATTAAAAAAATGGTCCATCGGGGATTTGAACCCCGGATTTCAGGCTTTTATTGGTACGGACATTATTATTGAAAGATAAATCTTCTGTATGTCCGTTGGTCACTTATAAGACCTGCGCTTGTTGACCAAGCTTTAAAATCCTTGTTAACCAAGCTGAGCTAATGGACCAATCGGAAAAATAAATTGTGTTTTATGAAGTTAAAACACATACAGAAATAAAAATTTTTTTATAATCACATCTGCTAGTTCTCGGGCGTTTATGCAATATAGACACATAAATCTTCTTTATATTCTATGTATGTCTATAGTGCCTTATAATAATAATAACTTTTTTGCTTAAATTTATAATTAAAAAACAACACTATATCACTATAATAATTAATACAAAAATTATAAAAAATGACCAATTTTCCTAGTCTTAAGGATTTTAGCCCGACTTAATGATTCGGAAAGGTAAAATACTCAAAAAGGAAAAATAATTAATTAGGTGATCGATACGGCAGAGATGCTTCAGGACTTGCTCCAATCTATTTATCAGCGAATCGCACAATTAGGGCAAGCCATTCAGGCCTTAAAAACCTCCTTAGATGAATTAAATCAGAATATAGATACTAAAATATCTAAGTTGAATGAAAGAATATCAGATTTTTCAAATGAGATAAATGTGACTCAAACTATTCATATTGATGCAATCAAGGAAATCGGAGATGGTGTTAGCAACGAGTTGGAAAAAGTTAAAAAAGGTTTAGCTCTTGATTCATTTGAAAGTATATTAAAAAATCTCCAAAATTTCGAAAAATTAGCACAGGAGGTATTAAATCAAGATACTGTGAATTTATTACTTTCTGAGGCGATTAACTCCGTAAAACAAATGAAAGAATCTCTTTCCCAGGTAAAAACTGAAGAAGAGGAGGTGAGTGGCTGAAGATGGCCGAAACTTTATTAGAAGAGATGATACAGAAGATTAACGCAATTACTCAATCTTTAGATGGAACAATTGCACAGCTGCAAAACATGAATAACTCAATTAGCACGATGAGCCAAAGGTTTAGCGAAGAAATAGTAAGTTTAACCGAGAACATACGTCTTATAG
>JAHQWS010000229.1 GCA_029856295.1 Promethearchaeia archaeon | reverse complement strand
ATGTTGGGAAGATATATAACGTTCTTAGTACGGAAATCGCGAGAGAGATTTACGAAAGAGGGCAAGGCGATATTATTGAAGCACATGTTAAGTTATTATCTCAAATTGGCAGACCAATCACGGATCCTTGGATTAATTCGATCAGTTTAATTCCAGCTGATAATGTAAATTTTTCAAGTATTACCAAAATTGCTGAGGAAGTTTCAGCTGAGAAGTTAAGTAAAGAAAACTTAATAGATCTTCGGGAACGACTCATTGCGGGCAAAGTGCAAGTTTTTTAATTTTTTTTATCCTTTTTTTTATTATTATTAAATAACATAATTTCCATTAATTTAATAACAAAAATTTTATCTTTAGTGAATATACCTTGAGTTTGGACAAATGGATAAAGACTGAAAAGGAAGAAGATAAAAAAAAAGGCGATGAGAAGAAAAAGAAGCCATTGAAGAAAAAACCTCAATCAGAAAGCATAAGTCAAGAAATTGAGACTTCAACGACTCACGATAAGCAATTAAAAAAATTGGCAAAATATATCCTCATTTGCCCAAAAAAATCGTGTGGTTATCAGAAAACATTAATGAAAAAGCAGCTAAATGATAGAGATAAAATTTGTCCTAGATGTAAAGGGAATATGAAGATTAAAAATAAATAATTTAATTTTTCTTTTCCATAACCGGTTTAGTTGGTAAATTTTTCAGATCAAATTTAGTCTCACAGTAAGGACAAGTATCTTTCTTTCGTGTATATTTTACAACAATATACCCAATTCCTAGGGTAAATAAGGTCAAAAAGCACATCATTTCGTTATATTTTTGATCAATATCTTTTCTTCTAAGCTCAACTTCGCGTTCACAGGTTTCACAATAAATAATTCTCTTTCTCTTTACCGTAAGAATCAACCATTATTCGTGTATTTTTTCAATATTTTTAATTAATGCTAGCTGATTTAATTAAGTTTTGTCAAATGTCAAAGAGAAAAGTTATATTTACTTTCTTATTGGATCGAAAACTCTTATGTAAAAAAAAGATTTATAAAATAGCTTTATAATTATATTGATTATAGATTAGCAATAAAACATTTAAAAAAAAATTATCATTTTAATTATACACAAATATTAGATTCAAATTAGAATGAGGTAAAATTCATGACAATATGTTATCATTGTGGAGAGGACATTCCTCAAAACGAAGTTTATCATTGTGAAAAATGTGGTCAAAACTATTGTGGGTTACATAAAGATCCTGTGAATCATGAATGCAATATTGTAATAGAATCTTTAAGACCCCAACAAATGCAAGCTCCAGAACCAACATATAGGGAAGTTCCTTCATATCAATATCAGCAGCAATATAGCGATCAATCAACGACGGTTTCAACTGTACGTGGAACTACCGACGGAAGCTTTAACTGGTACCGGCAAGAAAGACATGTCCCAGAGAATGCTTTCGACCCTGACTCGGGAATTGAATTTAAGGGGATTTTATTTCCATACAAATCAGAATTTTTACATTTATTAATTGGTTCAAGTTTAATTTTCTTAATAGGACTAATTGTATTTTATAATCCTCAATTAATTCGTTTAAACTTATCATGGGCCATCTTTTTGTTAGCGGGATTTTACACAACAGCTTTTCTATTTCATGAATTTGGTCATCGTCAAGTAGCTAAACATTTTGGACTTCAAACAAAATTTCGACTACTTACTTTTGGTATGATATTAACAGTTTTCGGTTTGGTAGCAGGATTTTGGTCTCTGCTTTCAAATTCAGTTAGCCTACCAATATTAGCTTTGCCTGGTGCTGTCGTTGTTTTGGGCTTAGATAAGATTGATCGTAGAACTGGTTTATGTAAAGCCGCTGGTCCGATTGTTAATTTAATTTATGGCACAATCCTATTAATAATTTCGTTAGGAATTCCTAAAGATTTGTTTCCATTGAATTTATTCATTGGTTACGCTGCTGCTTTAAATTTTATGCTAGGATTATTTAACATGATACCAATTGGCATTTTAGATGGGCAGAATATTTTTAAATGGAGTAAATCGTTATACTTTCTCTTAGCTGGTTTATTGATATTAATGTTAATAATCGCTTACTCAATGATATATGCCCCAATTGAAACATCGTTATACGTACCCGAAAGCATGAAAGGTACTGCCAGTTAATCTCACACAATATTTTTTTATAATCTTTAAATACTTATGCTTCTACATTCTTATAAGAAAAAATTAAATTATACGTCGAAACTAAAAAAATTAGAAGGATAATAGTTTTAATATTATACCAGTTTTAATATAACTATAAATAAGAAGATATTTAGAAAAAGGAATAGGGTTAGTAATTATTGCCATTTTGTGTATATTGCGGAGAAGAATTAGGGTATTTGCCATTTAAATGTAAGTATTGTGGAGGTACATTTTGTAAGAAACATCGATTACCTGAAAATCATGAATGTAGCTTTGAATTAAAGCATATCTCAGTCGTTCCAACATCTTCAGGCGAGCCAATTAGGAGATATCAGGAAGTACCCTTGAAAAAACCTAAAAAACGTGAATATGTATATAGCGGTTTTCAAAGGGCTGTTACAGGTAAACCGGAATATAAAGGTACCAAATTTTTAATATTTATGATCGTGATTTTTTCTGTAGTTGCTTTTATTTTTAGTCTTATAGGACTTGAATCATATCTATATTTGAGTGTTCAGGGACTCATATATTACTATAGTTATCAGACTTTTTTTACAGCAATGTTTATCAGTTCTGGTGGATTTTTTGGATTATTCTTCTTAATTATTATGGTATATTTCTTATATTATATGGCCAGATATATCGAAGTACAATATGGGACTAAATTTTTAATATGTCTCTATATACTATGTTGCCTTTTTTCAGCGATGATATATGTCCTATTACGGCTTCTACTTCATTTGTATTATCCTATAGAAACGTATCCGGTTTACGTTGGTTTAGCTTGGGGTGGTATATTAGGAATACTTTCATTTACCATATTTCCTTATTATAATCGAAAAATGACGGGATTGATGTACTTTATCCCAATTAGGGTTAAGGGAAGGACTTTTTTATTATTTATCATTTTAATCAGGCTAATTCCGGGCTTAATTTATACGCTTTTTGATCCATTATATATTCTTTACTATATCCCTGAATTAGGCGGTATTGTAGCAGCTTATCTTGTATATTATAATAGATATAAATATCGTTAGTTAGACCATTTTTTAAAATCCATAAATAATATCAAGGTACAATAATTCTTTTTTTATATTCTTTTACCATTAAAAAATTAGAGAGATTTTATTAAAATGCCCGAGGAACAAGCTTCAAAAATTATAGAGTTAAACGAAGATTTAATAGAAAATAATGATAAATTGGCCGACCAAAATAATCAGATTTTGAGGGACAATGAAATTCGGTCGTTTGATATAGTTGGAGCTATAGGTGCTGGTAAGACAGCGTTATTAGAGATAATATCTGAAAGATTATCAAAAAAAGTTAAGATCTTTGTTATTAATGGTGATGTCGCGACTAGAATTGATGCTGACAGGATTGAACAGCACGATGTAAAAACCATTCAAGTTAATACAGGAAGAGAATGTGCCTTAAATGCCTTCCACATTTCTCAAATATTAAAAAATATTGATTTAAAAGAATATCGAAAGGGGATTTTATTTATTGAAAATGTGGGTAATTTAATTTGTCCATCTGATTTTATTTTAGGTACCGAAAAAAGAATCGTAATCGTATCAATAACCGAGGGCCCATGGGTTATCAGAAAACATCCTTTGCTGTTCAAATTTTCAGATATTGCAGTAATAAATAAAATTGATTTAATTGATGTCATTGATGTTAATATCGATGAAATGGTAAATGATGCTAAGGAAATCAATCCAAATCTCAAAATTTTTACAACTAGTGCAAAAACAGGAGAAAACATTTCAGAGCTTATAGAAGCATTAGCAATTTAAAAATTACATTTTTGGTTTTGTTCAGAGTTCTAGGAAGTAATATTTTTGAGTTCTTTAAAAATTAATCCTTCTTTTTTAAAATGTTTTTCGAAAAAAATGCTTCAATGGTTATGAAA
>JAHQWS010000228.1 GCA_029856295.1 Promethearchaeia archaeon | reverse complement strand
ATTGTAAACCCAGAATTTAATTCGCCAACTGTAGCGTGCCAATCGCTTTCAAAATTGCTCACAGATGGAACATCAGGAATAGATCCTGTCATTAAAAAATTAACTCTGTTTTTCTCTTTATCTGCCTCGACACTATAATATTGATTTCCTCTTTTCACGATTTTTCACCAAATTTTTATTGAATAGTGACAGAACTATAATAAAGAAATATCGATTTCAGAAGATTTATATAATATTTTTGCTAAAAGAAGAAATCCATCAAATCATAGAGGTCTAACAACTTTTCTACTGTAAGGTAGGAATAACCTTTTATGTCGTCGATGGTTTTATTTTGAACTCCTTTTTGATCATTCCAAAACATGGTAAATATCATACCAAGATATTTGCCATAGATTAGGAGCCCTCCCTCAAAAGTTGATGTACCGTCTGTAGTTATTATTCCAAAGGAGTTGTCATCTTCATTCTCAGTTAAAAAATCAATAAGTTGATTATAAAATAAAATTTAGAGAAAAGACAATTATAATAAAAGCATTTCTTCAGATTATTAGTCAATAATTATAAAAATGTAAAATAGAGTTATGGAATAATTATTATTTGGAAATAAAAGTTACTGAGTTTTTTAATTAATTTTAGCAAATCTCGATCCCATTTCAAAAGCTTTTTCGCAGTCCTTAGGAAATACTTCTTTACGTCTCTGTACCTTTTTATCAACGTCAAAACGGTCTGCAACTACCTTTGAATAATCCTCGAATTGATAAGTATCACAGCTAAAAAGCGACTCTGAAGCCCCGAAGATCAACTTCAATATTATTTCATTAAGACGGATATGTTGAGCGAAACCAAATTTTTTCATCTGATCCTCTGTGACATTCATCGTATAAATAAAACCCGTATTAATCTTTTTGGGAAAAAGCAACTGTGGTGGATCTGAATATGTCATATAAGGGAATAATAATCGCTCCATAAATGATTTCATCTCTCCGGAAACAGTTCCATAATAGATCGGAGAGCCTAGGATAATCGCATCGGCCGTTTCAATCTTTTTAAAGATCGATGCCAGATCATCCTTTACAGCACATTTACCATAGCTTTTACCTCCTTTTGTTTTACAAGCAAAACAGCTTATACATCCTTTATACTTTAATTCATACAGATGAATAAGTTCTGTTTCTGCTCCTTGTGAAGCAGCTCCTTCCAAAGCCTTTTCTAATAGAGTAGCCGTGTTCCATTTTTTCCTTGGACTTCCATTAAAAGCTAAAACTTTCATATCAAAACTTCCTTATTTCAGGCGTAAGCCTTTTCAACTAATTAAGGAATTAAAGTATTATATCTTTATTATATGTATAGAAGATTTTCCATGAAAATTATTCTTTTTTATTTATAAAATAAATAATTCAAATTAAGGTGGAAAAATTTGGTAGATCTTAAATATTTAAAGAAAGAAGAAATTGATAGGTTAATAAAAAATCCATTAAATGAAGAAGAAATATTGATATGCCGTAAGAACCATCTTCTAACAAACGCCCGAGAGCATATTATTATTGGAAGCACCGAACCGGGGTCAATTTATTTTAAAACTCATGATGGACGTGAAATTTTAGATTGTACTTCCCAAGCATGGGTTTATAATTTAGGTCACAATAATCCTGATATTAGTTATGCTATTCAACTTCAATCTCAAATAGCAACACACACATGGTCGTATTTCCTTACTCCAATTAGAATAAGATTAGCTAATAAACTCGCTGAAATCCTTCCCGGGCAATTAAAAGGCGGGAGGATAAGCGTGAATAACTCTGGAGGAGGGTGGGCTCTTGAATGTGCAATGCGATTAGCTATGGTTAATAATAAAAAAGGAGATCAATTCATAGTATTTCGAAGGGGTTATCACGGATCGAATTTAGTAATGATGGGTGCCTCTCAGCGCCTTCCAATGAGATTCTCGGCCCTCGGAAGGGAATTGTGGGTAAGAACTTTTTATCCATATTGCTATCGCTGTCCTTGGCATTATAAAGGTGGTCTTGGAGGAGTAAGAGATAAATCATGCAATCTGGAATGCTTAGAGATGGTTCGGGAAAGCATAGAAATGTATCCAGCCGGAACCCCTATTGGCTGTATTATTGAGCCCATGCAGGGACCTGGAGGACAAATACCTGCCCCCGTTGAATTTTTAGCAGGTTTAAAGGAAATCTGTAAAAAAAATAAGATTCTGCTGATTTATGATGAAGCTCAAACAGGGTTCGGTCGCACGGGAAAAATGTTTGCCAGCGAATGGTACAACTCTGTATATAATAAAGATGTTTCTCCGGATATTATGACCCTAACAAAAGGTGCTGCTGCGGGAGTTCCTATTGGAATTACAGCAGCTCATTCTAAACTTCGAACGTTAACTGAATTCGAGGATCATTCTACATTTTCTTCACCTCCATTAGCAATGGCGGCTTGCTTGGTAAGTATTGAAATATTACAAAAAAATAAGATCCCTGAAAATGCAGATAAACAAGGAAGAAAAATAACCTCTTTTTTAAAAGATCTTTCTGAAGAAATACCTCAGATTGGCGACGTTCGAGGCCCCGGATTATTTATAGGTGTGGAATTCGTGAAGGATCCCGAAACCCGAGAACCCTATAGCGATTTATTAGAAAAAATGATTCACATTGGATGGAAGAACGGAATATTCTTCGGAGAAGGAATGCAGATCATGTCTACGGCAGGATATTATATTCAAAATATTTTAAAAATTAAGCCCCCCCTCATCATCAACGATTCTGAAACAGATAGAATCTGTGAGCTTTTTGAAAAGACCCTAAAGGATGCTCTCAATTCAATTTAAATTTTTTTTTCTTTCTATTTGAATTAATAAGCACCAACTCCTTAATAATAATATAAAGAGATAGAGAATATACCATGAATGAGAAACTAGAAAAAAATAAGAAGAATGTTATAACCTTTTATGATCTTGTATTTAATAAAGGAAAGCCTAAAGAAGCTGCGGAAACTTATCTAAGAGCTGATTATATACAACACAATCCCAATGTAGCCACTGGAATACAAGGGTTCATAGAGGCATTTGAAAAAGCAACGGAAAAATCTCCAGCGAATAGAACAGAATTTAAAAGAGTCTTTGCAGAAGAAGACTATGTTATTGTTCATTGTCATCACCATTGGCCAAATCGGCAAGAATATGCTGGTATTGACATCTTCCGACTAGATGAAAACAGCAAAATAGTAGAACATTGGGACGTCCTACAACCTATCCCCGAAAATTCAGTACATGGTAACATGATGTTCTAACAACCTAAACAAATTCTCTTGTTCTCTCAAAAAAAAAATAAGTTTAAATGAAATTACGCCTTAAATTTTTTTTAGAATTATTAAGTGTTTTTCCTCTCTAAAGAGATGAGTGGAATTAGAAAAGCACTTTATTGCGGTGAATGGAGGAAATTTGGTGTAAAATGCTGGAGAGATTTAATAGCATATACTTATAAATAAGAAATTTAAGGAAGTCTAAATTTTTATGCTTTGATTCAAAATTTCACAATCATAATAGAATTTATAGAAGAAAACTACATAAAATTAGGATCTTCTTCAATTTTTTTTTTTTTAATTCTCTATTATTTCAAACAATCCTTTAGAAATTTCTATCATTATACTTGTAGCGACAGATACAAAAATATATAAATGTGTAGCAAGTATTGATGAGGAAGTCGAAAATGGAATTTAGATATTTTAAATTGGTATTCAGAGGGAACATGATTTTTTTTGAATAATCTCTAATGCTGCGATAGTACCATCTGCTATAGCAGTTGTTATTTGATTAAACTTTTTAACACGTATATCTCCAATAGCATAAACATTTTTCAGATTAGTATTGCAATTTTTGTCAGTTGTAATATATCCTCGTTCATTAATATTTAATCCTGAATTTTTTAACCATTCGCTATTCGGTTTCATTCCTACAAAAATAAACAATGCATCTCTCTTAATTTTAACGATCTCTTTGGTATCTAAGTTTTCTGCAATTATAACTAATTTATCACCATCTCGTTCAAATTTTTGGGATTCATGGTTCCAAATTATGCTTACATTTTCATGAGCCATAACC
>JAHQWS010000227.1 GCA_029856295.1 Promethearchaeia archaeon | reverse complement strand
GCTGAAAGTAGCGCTGTTTGTTATTCTAACTCTGTTATTGGGGCTCGAACGAATCGTGAGGGGGGACCTAGCGCATTAGCAGCTGCCTTAACTGGTAAAACACCTAAATATGGTTATCATTTGGATGAAAATCGTCATGGTCAAGTCTTAATTAAGGTAAATGCTCCAGTTAAAGGTACTGACGAATTTGGCGTATTAGGAAAAATAATTGGTGATAAATTAGTAGAATTAGGAAAAAAAATACCTTATATTACAGGAATTCCCTTAGCTACTGTTGAGGAACTCAAGTCATTTTGTGCTTCCGTTGCGACCTATGGTGGAACGGCATTATTCCACATGGAAGGTATAACTCCAGAGCATAATAGATACCCTAAACCAGGTGATATTGTATTTGAAATAAATCAGGACGACTTAGAAAAAACTCGTGCTGAACTTATTGACGCCGATCTTGAAATAGACTTTGTAAGTATTGGCTGTCCCCACGCTTCCATTCACGAAATTGCAGAATTAGCAAGATTATTAGATGGAAAAAAAGTAAAGAAAGAGTTTTGGATTACAACTGCCCGCCCTACAAAAAGAATCGCAGATGAGGCGGGTTATTCCAAAATTATTGAAGATGCTGGAGCAAAATTTGCGGCGGATACTTGCGCTGTTGTTGCTCCAATTAAAGGACGTTTCAAGGGAATCATGGTTGATTCCGCAAAAGCATGTTATTATGGTCGTGCAAAGAATAAATTTAAAGTTAAGATTGGAACTATCGAAGAGTGTGTCGAGGAGGCAATCAAATGAAGTTAGAGGGAAGAAAAATCTATAAAGGAACTGCTGAGGCAGAAGCTATTGTAACAAGAGAGGGAATTTCATTTTATGGTGGAATTGACCCTGATACTGGCAAGGTTGTCGAGGTTGGACATGAACTTGAAGGTCAAACCATCACAGGAAAAGTTTTAGTATTTCCTACGGGAAAAGGTTCGACTGTAGGGTCGTACACGATGTATAGAATGAAAAAAAATAATACAGCTCCAGTAGCAATCGTAAATGAAAAAATCGATACGATTGTAGCAGTAGGCTGTATAATAAGTGAAATTCCTTGTGTGGATAAAATTAAGATTAGCAATATTAAAAATGGGCAAAGAATTATTGTTAATGGTTCAGATGGCATTGTAGAGGTGAAATAAATGGGAACTGGAAAAGGATATGGAAAGACCATTCTTTTTGGCGAAATTTACCATCCTATTCGGGTGTAAACGCAAACATTTTGTGGTTTATGGTCTTCCAGCTATAGCATCAGCATTAGGCTCCTATACAACTGCCGAAGTTAAAGTTGTTGAAGGTAAGGGTTGGACAGTTGATGATCAGAGACCTGCTACTCCTGGTTACAAGAAAAAGAAATATAATGAGGCAATGCAATCAATTAAAAATGTAATTGAACATTTAAAAATAGATATAGAGAGTCAAAAACTCGAAATAACTTTTGCCGGAGACTTAATTGCTGCAAGTGGAGTTGGAGCTTCTGCCGCTCAATGCACGTCTTTAGCTCGTGCCCTAAACGATAACTTTAATCTAAAATTAGACAATGAAAAAATTAATGAAGCAGCTTACGAAGGTGAGAGAGCCTATCACGGAACACCTTCAGGAATTGATAACACGGCCTCGACTTATGGGGGGTTGATTTGGTTCGTTAAAAACTTGAGTGGTGGAAAGAATACAATGGACCTTTTACAATCACCAAAAAAAATGCCATTAGTAATCGCAAATTCAGGAATAACAGCCTCAACGACTGAAGTAGTAGCTGATGTTCGACGTTTAAAAGAAGCAGATCCAGAAAAGTTTGAGAAAATATTTAATGAATACAAAAATCTATCAGAAAAAGCTAAAAAAGCTTTACTTGAAGGAGATCCCAATACTTTAGGTAATTTAATGAATCAAAACCATAAACTGCTTCAAGAAATCACAGTTTCAGGAGAAATAAATGATAAATTGGTTGATATAGCACTAAAAAATGGAGCACTAGGGGCTAAAATGACGGGAACAGGTCGGGGTGGCTTGGTTATTGCTTTAGCCGAAAATGAAGAAGTTCAAGAAAAGATTGTCAAGGCTATCAAAAAAAAAGAATATAATGCATGGAGAACAATGATTGGGTGAGTGTTAATAAAAATTGAAAAGCACTAATGAAATATTTTTGTTAAAGTTAGGTGGGAGTTTACTAACTGATAAAAATCAACCCTTTTCTATCAGAGAAAATGTTGTAAAAAGCGCAATTCAGCAAATAATTGAAGCCAAAGAAAAATTAATCTTAATTCATGGTGGAGGTTCATTTGGCCATCCTCTCGCAAAAGAGTATAGTATTTCTAAAGGACTTAATCCATCCATTCCAAATCAAATACTTGGACTTGTTAAAACTCACCAATCAATGAATAAATTCAATTCCTATCTAATTAATTTATTTTTAGAAAAGAATTATCCCGCTTTATCAATTCAAGCTTCTAGTATTTTCATTAAAGAATCTCATAATATCTCAACTCAATCTATTGATATGATTGAAACTGCCTTAGATCTTAATATATTACCCATTTTATATGGTGATATTATTCTTGATAAGCAAGGCTCGTTTTCAATCATTTCAGGAGATCAGATTATTTTTGAATTATGTGAAAATTTAAAAAAATATAACGTTTCAAAAGTAATTTTTACAATGGAAACGGATGGATTATACATTAATGATAAATTTAATAAAGAAAGTTTAGCTACGGAATGCTATTCTGATGAATTAGAAAGTCTTGAATTAGCAAATCTAGGTCAAAAAATAGATGTTACTGGTGGAATTAAAGGCAAACTTAACTTTATCAAGCAAATTTGTAAATACAATATTCCAGTGCAATTAATAAACGGATTAAAAGAAGGATATATCTACAAGTCCTTGAAAAATCAAAAAATAAATTGTACAAATGTATTAATTAATAAATAAATTTAAATTATGACAAGTAGTAAATATCGGGAAGAAAAAATGCCAAAACCAAAAGATTCTAAGGAAATTATGGATAGGAAAATAGAACATCTTAAAATACCCTTAGAGTATGATGTACAACATTCTAAAAATTATTTTAACGATATTAAATTGATTCATCACCCAATTCCAGAAATAGATTTCGAAGATATTGATCTTTCAGTAAAATTTTTTAACAAAAAGATCTCTGCTCCTATTTGTATTTCGGCAATTACCGGTGGGCATCCTATCTCTAAAGAAATTAATGAGATTTTGGCGAGGGCTGCAGAAGAAGAAAATATTATAATGAGTGTAGGAAGTCAGCGTGCTGGAATTGAGGATCCTGCCTTATTAGATTCATTCAAAATTACACGCGAAGTTGCCCCTAATATCCCTATAATTGGAAATATTGGGATAGGTCAAGTTAGCGATGCAACTTTTAACGTGGCGAATTTTAACAAATGTATTGAGATGATAAATGCTGATGTTATGGCAATTCATTTAAATGCTTTACATGAATTAGTTCAAGATAAAGGAGATATCTCTTATAAACTTTTTCGCAAAAATTTTCAAAAATTACGAGAAATTTATAAAATTCCAATAATTGCAAAAGAAGTTGGAACAGGTTTTAACCAAGATTTAGCGATGAATCTTGATAAACTTGGTTTTGATGGATTTGATGTTGGAGGAACAGGCGGCACTAGTTTTGCGGCAATCGAATCTAAGCGAAATAATTTTGACAATCAAAAATATACCCGAGATCCTGCAGAAGTATTTAGAGAATGGGGCATACCTACACCTGTTAGTGTAATTTATGTTAGAAATGCTACTCAAAAATTAATAATTGCCACTGGAGGTTTAAAAACAGGTGTTGATATTGCAAAATCCATTGCTTTAGGTGCCGATATAGGGGGATTTGCTTTCAAATTCCTAAAATCTGCCTGGAAAGATAGAAAAAGTACTTCTGTTTCGAATACTGTTAAAGAAATAAGAACATTAAAGAATGAGTTACGCTCGTGTCTATGGTTAATGAATCTGGACAAAATAGAAAACCTAAAAGGTAAAAAAAATAAATATATCATTCTTGGTAAGTTGTATCAATGGTTAAATCAATAGTTAAATCAATAGTGTATTTC
>JAHQWS010000226.1 GCA_029856295.1 Promethearchaeia archaeon | reverse complement strand
ACATAAGAGTTCGCTTAAGTAAAAAGATTTAATAATTATCAAATAATTTATTAAATTATTATTAAGAGAGGGTAATCTATTTGGCGCTTTTAATTTGGCGATTTATTCATATTTATATATTTTATCTAATAATTTTTGCTTTCATTTTATATATAAGCTACAGTATATTAAAACGAGATATAAAAAATAGACTAAATCAAATATTATCATTATTTCATATTTGTTTTGCTCTTAGTTTATTTATTAATTTTATATACACATTTCTCTCAGAACCTTCTTTAGAACCTCTTGCTACTCAATTACACATTTTAGCTCTCTATTTGGTATCAGTTTCATCCGGATTCTTGCTTTTATTTATTATTTTACTTTATAAATCCGAAATTAAATTAAAATCATTAAAAAATCAACTTTTATTTATGGCTATTTATTTTATAAGTTCTATCGGATTTTTTTTAATACCTCAGGGTGCAAAAGTTCCGATAAAATCGGATGGAACTCAATTATATCCAGTTTGGACTCTACCATTTTTTCTTTTTTATTTAAGCATTCTCTTACCAACTATGATTTTATCTTTAACCATTAGTAAAAAAGTATATCATAAGTTTAAAGTAAAAATTCTGGCAAGAAGAATGAAATTATTTGTATTAGGGATCTGTTGTATCTATTATATGGGTTTTGCTGTGGGGTTAACGAATTTTTTAAATGTTGATATACTTAGAAATATCTTTACTCTTACTCAAGCAATTCCAATAATCGGAGTTATTTTAATCTATTATAGTATTGGAAGAACGCTAAAGCAACCAGTTGAAAATTATGTTAATCAATATTAATATAATTTCTTATCAAAATCTCATTTCAACTGCAATTTTAAAGGCTGTTATATACTCCTTGATTTAATATAATTCATTATCTTTTTTCGCTTCTTTAACGCTTCCGAAGCAGATAATTCAATGTTTTTTTCCATCTCCAATCGATCTTCTGGTGTGACCTCTCCTATTTCTTGTTTAATTTTCGTATAAGCGGACTCTCTAAACCGTGGAAGCATATTTTTTTGTTGTTTATCCTCATAAATCATAGAAATTTGTTTCGAATCATCCACAAATCCAATCTCAACACATTTAATATTTATTTTTTGAAGATCTGTTATTATTTTTTCGGTAATATTATCTGAGCAATATATTAAAAGCGCATCAAGAGATACACCCAAATAATCAACACCTACTTTCTCTAATAAACTTAAAACATTTGGATTCACTAATTCTCGAACTCTTTCTTCATGAATAACTACACCGCAGTCTGCCTCGTAATTTATCTCATACAAATCTCCTCTTAATCCCCCATTAGTAACATCACACATAGCTCTTATATCGTCAAGATAATCACTACTTAGGATTACTTCACATGCATCGAGAAATTTTATGTTTAATGTTTCCCTTACAACGTCATGATTTCCAGAGTAAATTGCGGTAGTTGCTATTGTCCCTCCTCCAGCACCCTCAGTCATTAATATTTTATCTCCAACTTTAATATTTTTCCTTGCTAATAAACGATCATTAGCGAGACCAACAGCACTAATACCACCCACAAACCTATTGCCTATCACCATATCACCTCCTATCCTAAGCGTTGATCCTGCTGTTATTGGCACATTGGTTAGTTCTGAAATCGCTGAAACTCCGGCCATAAAATCAAGTAACTTTCCTACATCAGCATCATCACCTAAATGGACATCAACCATTATTGATACTGGTTTAGATCCCTTAACTAATAAATCCCTAAGTGCAGCCCGCGTAACATGAAATCCACAAATGAAAGGAAAGTCACTCAAACGTGAATGTATCCCCTCCATTTTCGATACTATGATTAAATTTCCCTCATCAAATTTCTCATTTTTAAATGTTTTAATATCTTGAACTCGGATGGCTCCAGCATCATCTAAAGATTTAGGGGATAGATATGCCTTTTTTTCAGTTTCAGATAATTCTGCTATAAGTTTATGGACAAAAAAGTCTCCTGCACCTCGACATCCCACTCCCTGTTTTCCAACGGTTACATTCGCTTTGTTAAAATCTAAAAGATCCTTTATAAAAGCATCAGGGATTGAACTAATATTACTTTTCATGCATTCTTCGATAATGGCATGAGCATAATTGCTAGCTGTGTTCTCATCAATATTATCCTTAAAATCAAGATATTCTTGAATTAATCTTTTTACAATCCTTTCTTGCGAATAGCCCTTTTTTAATAATCTCCTTGTTAAACCTTCTAAATCACTCAAATTAACAACACTCTTTTCATTCTTTAGATCTAAAACTGCTACAAAATCAAATTTATTAATAATTATAGCCTTGATTAAAAGAAAAATTCTTTGATTACTATATAAAAACCTAAAAGAGTTAAATCAAGAAGATTTTTCGTCCCCCCTCCAAAACTTCACGTTTCTCGAGGAGGATAATTTTCTCTGGTCTTTCTTTTAATAAATTGTTAATAAGCGAGATGAAATTCCTAACTTTATTGTACTGCTTTTTCAATATTATTAAATAACCTCTCGAGACTAAAAGGCTTATCCTTAAAGCTCACAGCTCCGTTTGATAAAGCTTCCTCCTTAACAGTGGAATCCGCACTCATGAAAATGATTTTTGTCACATTATCAAGCTCTAAAATTTCCTTAGCTGCTTCAATTCCACTCTTCAATGGCATTCGATGATCCATTAAAATAACATCAGGCTTTTCAGAAAAATTCTTGAACATGTTAACCGCGTCTACACCGTTTTTTGCGGCGGCAATTACCTTATAGCCGTTTAAATTCAAAGCCTTTTGATATAAAAATCTTAAAGAACGATCATCCTCAACAATAAAAACGCGAATAATTTTCTTATACCCCCCGAAATATATTTTAAAAATAATATTCTTATAGCCTTTAGACTTGTTTTCTAATAATTGAAGTTTCTCGAAAGAGCTAAAATATAACTCATTCTCTAATATAAAAATATTAAAAAACTTTTCTTATTTAATAATTTGCCACAGTATCTACTTAAATTTACTTAAATGTCAATTTGATGAAATCAGAATGAATACGAAACAATAAAAATGTGAAAAAACCAAATTAAAAAAATTAAAATTTAAATAGATTACTTAGAAATTCTTTAAAGAAATAATAAATTTCTCAATTTAAGAATTGAATTAAAAATACTTAAATAAATGAATTCTAATTTTTAATAAATAATAAAATTAAGTAATTTTGATACTCCAAACGAATACCCGGTTATATTAATGGATGTTTTCATTATTGGTCTTTTATTAGCTCTATTTGCTGGATTATCTACGACATTGGGGTGTATTATTTCTTTTTTTATTAGAGAACCGAGTCCAAGATTTATCTCTTTTATTATGGGATTTTCAGCTGGCGTAATGGTTCTTATTTCCTTTGTAGAGCTACTACAAGAGGGTATAAAATCTAATGGATTTATGATGGGGCTGATATTTTTCTTCGTAGGGTTGTTAATTATGCTCGTAATTGATGTTACTATAACACATGAATATGAATTTGAAGATTCTATTGAAATGCTTACCAATAATCAAAAAGAATGTGAAGATCCTTATCATCACCGCCATTATCGTCATCGCCATGAAAAAGAAAATAATGTAAATTTAGAAAAAACATCTATGTTTGTATTTCTTGGTATATTTATTCATAATATCCCTGAAGGAATGGCTACGTTTATAGGCACAGTAAAATCAGTTGAATTAGGAATTGTGTTAGCTATTGCTATTGCTCTTCATAATATTCCGGAAGGAATTGCGGTTTCCGTTCCTATATACACCTGTACTAATGATAGAAAAAAGGCATTTTTTTGGTCGTTTTTATCGGGAATTAGCGAATTCTTAGGAGCTCTCTTAATTGGTTTGATTCTCTATCCATTTGTTAACGATTTCTTGTTAGGAGCAATGTTATCCATAGTCGCAGGCATTATGATTTATATATCACTAGATGAGTTGTTACCAGTTTCGCATTCAATAGGAAAAGAGCATGTGGCAATCCTAGGATTAATAACTGGAATGTTTGTTATGTTTGTGAGTTTAATGCTAATATAAATTATAAGTAAAATTTATTTCAGATTCTCAGAGTGACTTTAGGGAAAAATTACCTTATATAATAAATCCTTCCCTATTCTTATTAGATTTTTTTAAAAGCTTTTGGAGTTTTTTGTAAGTCTTAAAATCTAATTCTCGGTATAAATCGTCCGATTCTTCAATATTTAATTGGTCCAAAAATCCTTCTTTTATTAGAAAAGTCATTACATTTAAGTTCCCACTGCGAAATCTTTTTCTAATCTCAGTTTTAAACACCTCCTTTGCCGTTTTATCACCTGCTTCAGTTAATTTTCTCAGGAGGGGGAAAGCTAAATTTGTATGGAGTACTTCTGTATTATAATTATTTTCATACCAGACTTGTAAATTTGATGAGTGTGCCCAAAACTCGGCTTCTGGAGGAATATCAATTTCATTATCATCATCAAGTTCTAATGAATGATCCAGATTTTCAGCTTGAACATCAACAGTTATATTTCCTGGTTCTATTTGAACTTCCTCACTATCCTTTATTGGATTGTTCAATAATAAATATTTACATTGAATTATTTTCATGTTATTTACATAAATAACAGTTTTACCCTCTTCTAGTTTGAGTTTGAGAAACTCGTTGATGTTAAATTCTTTCATGACTTTACTAAATAAAATATGGTAAGCATATCCAAAAAATATTTTGATTATTTTAGCCCTTCGATTAAAATAACCCAAAAAGAAAGATTAAATGAATACAAAATAAAAAAATAAAAGAGATAGACTAAAGATTGGTAATTATTCTCCACAGGAACTATTACAATTGACTAAAATTTTAGCAGCCAAACCTCGACCTATAACTAAAGATGTCCCTTTTACTATAATATTAATTGGTCCTCGAAAAGGCGCAGATTTCTTCTTCAATATCTTTACTCCTGGGACAATTCCTAGATGTGCTAAACGCCTTTTTGCCCCATATCCTGCGTTTACTCCCCTAACAATAAGTTCTGTGCCAATGTTGCACTCAGTCAAGCATTTTATCAATGGTATTGAATTCTGAATATGACTTCTTCTTCTATGGCCTTTCTGCCTCATATCCTTTTATTTATTGTTATTAAGATCGGAGTTTTTTGAAATAGATATAGTTTCCTAATAATGATAGGTTATTAAAACTTATAAAGTTATTAGGCATGCCTAATTATGAAAAAAAAAGGGGGATTATTCATAATATCTAAATCTATGAGCAAAAGATGATTAATTCCATTATAGAATATCATATATTTCTATTTAAGACATATTTATTAGGGATAAAAGTATTTTATTGTTTCTAATGAATGATAAAAAAAGACTTATTAGACATAACTAACAAGTTTAAATTTTAAAAACACTTATTTTAAATTAGGAATTATGATAAGATCAATGCATAAAAAATCTCATGGACATAGAAATGGACATAAAAGGCGGGGTACTCCATTAATAAAATGCTTAACTGAATGTGACAAAGGAGAGGAGGTAAGGGTTTTAAACGTTAACGCGGGATATGGAGCAAAAAGGCGGTTAGCGCATCTAGGAATTGTGCCAGGAGTAAAGATATTGAAGAAGAAATCTGCGCCTTTTCGAGGGCCAATAGAGATTTTTGTCAAAGGCACTAAGTTAGTACTTGGACGAGGGATAGCTTCAAAAATTCTTGTAGAATGTAATGAAACTTGTTCGTTCTAAGGGGATTTATCTAAAAAAGTATTCGATTCAATAATTTTAAAAAATCTTTCATAAATATAATTAAATAATATAAGTTGAGTTGTTATGATTAGTCATTTACCTAAAAAGCCAAAAAACAAAGAAGGCAAATATAAAGACACGATAAATATTGCCTTAGCAGGAAATCCGAATGTTGGAAAGTCTGTTATTTTTAATCAACTTACAGGGCTTTCACAGACGATTGGAAATTGGCCCGGAAAAACAGTGGAAAGAATGGAAGGGTATTTAGATTTTTTAGGCTATTATTTTAATATAGTCGATTTACCGGGGATTTATAGCTTATCAACCTATTCTTTAGAAGAAATCGTAAGTAGAGAGTATATTGTATCTGATGATGTAGATCTTATTATTAATGTAATTGATGCTACTAATCTCGAAAGAAATCTTTTTTTCACATTTCAATTATTAGAATTGAAGGTTCCAATGATCTTGGCAATTAACCAGATGGATATATTGAGAAAAAGAAAAATTGAGTTGGATTTTGAAGAATTAGAAAGAATTTTCAAACTCCCAGTTCTTCCTGTAGTGGCCGTGCATGGTATTGGAGTACATCAATTATTAGAGAAAGCAATCAAAATAGTTGAATCGTGGACACCTTTAAAGAAAGAATTCGAATTTCCAGAATTGACTTCTATACTTTCGTTTGGAAAAGAGGTTGAGACTAAAATAAAAGATTTAACAACAGAAATAAATAAAAATCAAGATTATATTTCGGATTTCCATTATCCTTCAAGGTTTTTAGCAATAAAGCTATTAGAAGATGACGATGAAATTATAAAAATTTTTGAAAGCGGCGAAAAAGTACGGAGTAATATTGAAATAGCTAAGAATTATAGAAAAGAGCTAGAAGATTATCATGGAGAAGATATCAATACGATAATTTCATCTGAGATTTATAATAATATCCATAAAATTATTGAAAAAGTTGTACATATTAAATCTAAAGAAAAAGTCAAAAAAACTTCCTTGGCTGATAGAGTCGATCATCTAACGACCCATTCTTTTTGGGGATATGTTATTTTGGCGGTTGTAATTTTCGGAATTTATGCTTTTACATTTACAGTTGGAGATTTCTTAGGGGGACTATTAGAGGGTTTATACGAAGACTTGAGTATAACTGTATATGATACTTACGGAGAAGATAATATATGGGTTAAAATTCTTTGGAATGGTGGAGTTGGAGGATTTTTTGGTGCCGTTGGAGGGGTTTTAGTATATGTCATTCCATTCTTTTTGATAATTGAGATTTTACAGGATTCTGGTTATCTTCCTCGGGCTGCTTTTCTCATGGATAGGGTTATGCATGTCATGGGTGTCCATGGGAAAACAATTATTCCCATGATATTGGGATTAGGATGTAATGTGCCAGCTTGTGCAGGATGTAGAATTATGGAAACAGAAAGAGAAAAAAAAATCTCGGTTGTTTTATCTTCTCTTGTTCCATGTGCAGCAGTTATGACGGTTGTAATGGGTTTAGTAGGCAGATATTTGGGTTTATTTTGGCTCTTATTTTTATTTACTATAAATTTTTCAGTAATCCTCTTAGTTGGAAGGGTATTAAATAAAACAATGCCAGGAGTGTGTACAGAACTTATTATGGAAATGCATGAATACCGAGTGCCAAATTATAGTGTAATTTCAAAACAGACCTGGTTAAGGTCTAAAGAATTTATTTATAAAGCTCTGCCTTTAATTATTGTACTTGGAATAACATTAGAGATTTTACTCCAGCTAAGAGCATTAGATCCAATCAATATTGTTTTAGCACCAATAACGGTTTTCTGGTTAGGCCTCCCAATAGTTACCGGCGTATTTTTGATCTATGGAATATTACGCAAGGAATTAACCCTTGTACTTCTCGCAATTCTTGCCTCATCGATGGGTTTAACTCTTTTAGAACTTATGACACCAATACAAATGATAGTATTTTGTTTAGTCACCATGCTTTATGTTCCTTGTTTTGCGACAGTAGTAATTATCGCTAAACAGACCAATTGGAAATATGCCCTACAAATTTCTCTCATGGAGATTACAGTAGCATTGTTGATTGGTGGATTAATCCATTTTGGCTATATTTTTTTTACTACTCTATAACTTATTTATATTTTAAAAATCAATTTATATTAAATTTAAATTGTTTTAAGAATTCATATTCGTAGCATAGACCACTAAAAAAAACTGAAGTAATGCCGGAATAACGATTTATTCTTAATATTATGAAAGTTAGAATAACTACACCTTGCCGTATACATCTTTCTTTAATCGATGAGAATGGTTACACAGGGAGAGTTGATGGTGGCATTGGTCTTATGGTAGATAGACCAAATGTAGTTTTTGAGGCTTCAAATTCCGCAACTCAATTTAAAATTGAAGCGATTAAATATTATAGGGAATCTATAGAAGTAATTAATGAGAAAGCATCAAAGATTTTCAAAGCATTTGATATTAGCAATAAAAATTTTCATTTTCATCTTAGGAGATATTATCCAAGTCATGTCGGACTGGGGTCAAAAACGCAGTTATCTCTTGCAATTGCCACTGCTATTGCCAAATTAAAAGATATGGAGATACCAACAAAAGAATTAACTAAATTAGTTGAGAGAGGTGGTACATCTGGAATTGGATGGCGAGGCTTTGAATCCGGAGGTTTTATTTTAGATGGCGGTCATGATTTTGGTAAGGGTAAAGAAAAAGAAACTTTTTTGCCCTCATCAGCGTCAAATTTAGCTGATCCTGCTCTAACTATTTTAAGATATGCCATTCCTGAACACTGGCGTTTTGTTGTCGCTATTCCAAATGTAAAAAATGGAGCCTATGGTGATGAGGAAGTAAGTATTTTTCAAAAGCATGCCCCTATACCAAAAGAGGAAGTAAATGAAGTTTCTCATCAAATATTAATGAAAATTGTTCCAGGAATATTGAAGAAAGATTTAATTTGTTTCGGAGAAGGTATAAAAAGAATTCAGAGTATCGGTTTTAAAAAAATTGAAATAGGTTTACAACATAAAGTAGTTAAAAATTTATTAAATCTCTTAGATGGTTATGGTGTACATGCTTATGGAATGAGTTCTTTTGGACCAAGTGTGGTAGGTATTACGGAATCTGATCAAGAGGCTGCAAAATTATTCGAGGCGGTTCATAGGAATCTTAGAAATATTGGAGGTCATATATATATCTGTAAACCTAATAATACCGGAGCAAAAATTGAATATTTAGAATGATGACTAATGAGTGGTAATAATTATAAAATCTACTTCTCACCTGAGTTGAGCAATAGAGAACGGGCTTGTTTTGAGACGGGCATTAAGCTTGGTGCACTATATCACATTTTATGCGGAATCCCTATTTCTTCTAATGAAAGTGTTATTAATTCTATAGAAAAGGGAATAGAAGCTGCGATTTCTTGTCAGCCCTATGTTAAATCTATTAAGATTAATCTAGATAAAGACAAAATCGTAGGAGATAAATCGACTCAATTTGATTATGATGAGGTTACTGGAAAAATTATAAGGGCGGAAATTGTTCTTGAATATGAATCAATAGAAATTTTAGCTAAAATAGATTGGGTTGAAAACCTACAATATCCTTTAATGTTTATTGAAAAAATTCAGGAACTAGATTGAATAATGCAAATCTTTTGTATTTTATTTTAAGATAAGATAATTATTAATCAAGAGTATTTCAAAATAATTTAAATTTAAATGATGTAAAGATGTTTACTAAGAATATTAGCATAAATATTGAAAAAGGAAAAAAAGTACCTTTAAAAGAAACATATATAGTATTTTATAAATCTAAGGGTAAAATCAGAATCGTTCAAAAATTCGTTGATGAAACAAAAAACCAGTCTATTATATTAAATCTTAATGAATGTAAGAGATTTATAAATTTACTCAATTTTTATTTATTTGATAATAAATTTGAACCCTTTAAAGATAATATGTTAGTCATCGAAAAAGACTAATCCATTAGATTACTAATATAATTGCTTACGAGGTCAATGGTTTTAAGAGCATCTTTGTTTTTGCCAAATCTTTCAATATTTTCCATGTGGTCAACAATTTTTTCATGAATCTTATAAAATAATTGTTTATCTTTCTTTTTTTTAGCAATCTTTAATCTAGTCGCCAATATTATTGTTTCTAGTGCTAAATTTTCTGCTCGATTAAAAAATTTAAAAGATTCTTGAAATTTCTTATGAAAAATGGTCTTTAATTTGAATACAGGTATAATAACTTCTCCAAAACCATTCTGTTTTGTTTTTTCAAATTCTTGTGAAACTTCACATATCAAAATACCCCATGCTTTCTTTATATAAGGCACATCCATCGCACGAGTCTCTAAATACTTGAATTCATAATATTTTGAGGGAAATTCGGTCAATCCGATGGGTGAGTCTTGTTCTTTTAAGGCCGCAAGAGCATATAAATATACATCATCAACAAAATTAATAGCAATTGTACTACTTTTCTTTAAATTTTTATAAGTAGATGTAGAAGAGAAAGGAGAAATCTGTATTTGATTATCTTCTAATACTCTAATGCCCATACAAGAAGCATTGGGCTTGATTTCTTTTCCATCTTCAGTTATAGAGTAACTTGTGGCTAAGATTTCATATAAATACCCGATTTTCAGCCCAAAATCTTTATAATAAAAAATTTTTCATTACCTTATTTTTAATCAACATATTTCTGTATTAAAATTTGACTTTAATCTTATAAATTTTAACAAATTAAAATCTTAAACAAAAATATTTTATATGTAGTCTTATATGGGATATTTGAATCTGTGCATTAAAATTTAATTTTTAAAAAGAAGGTGATTCGCACATGAGCGTTGATTTAATACAAAGTAGATTGATTCCCCACAGTATGTTATTTATTATTCCAAGCTGGGGAGATTTACTAGGGTACCCTACCTTAGGAAAATATGTTAATCATTATGTCTCAAAAATTCAATCTGATCTAGTCATCTTTTTAACTGGCTTGGAATCTTCCATAGAAATAGAAGTACCAACGGAATTTGGACCAGAACTTCGAACTCATTATTACCTATTTGGTTTAGGGTACTATTATGCTAAATTTGAACTTCAATCCGGAAGATACATTACTGATAATAGGGAGTTAACGGGTTTAATTTTATCTGATTTTGTATATGACCACATGGCCACTTCAAAAAATATTACGCTTGAAAACGATCAGGATGTTATCATCGCTGATAAACTAGTTAAGGTTCCATTAGACTTATCAAATAAATCGATTACCCAAAGATCATTTATTAAAGGAGCTTTAATGAGAAATATATTCATACCACATAAGGATATTTTTTTAGAGTTAATGGAGACGATCCAAAAACACAATTCATATCAATTAGGACAAGGAAGCATTCTTTTAAGTACTCATAGAGACCATTTTAACACTATTCTTATCTCTACTAAAATGATGGAAGATAAAAGAGATAAATTTATGGAATCAACTGCCGGAGTCAATGAAATCATATTGGGCGCTGATAATCATTTAAAAAAGACATTTATTCCATCTGAACGCCAAAAAATTAATGATAAAATATTAACTTTAAAAGAAATTTATTCTACACTTAATTTTGACCCGATGTATTTATATTCTATTATAGATAATGCTTCGAAAGTATTAATTGATGGAACTTACCGCTTTCACAGAGATAAGGATGTGTCAATAAGGGGAAAAACACATAAAGAGTCTGTTTTAATTTCTGCAGAGAATCGTTTGAATTCTATTATTCCTTGGCCTGAGGAATTTAAGAGAAATACCAAGGAAGAGTTGGAACAATCAGCTATTTATAAAGAATTCAAAGAACATCCTCCCTTAGTTAAACCTGCCAAATCCACTGAAAAAAATCTCACTGATTCAACTGAATTCGGAAAAGATAGGATAAGTGAAGAAGAAAAATTCCAATTAAGGACTCAAAAACGCCCTATTGTTGAAAGTAAACCTTTACCTAAACCCCAGAAAGATGATGTCTTTATAATTCTTCTATATTTGAAAGAGATTATAGAAAAAGATTATGATATACAATCTATCGGAAAAGCTATTGAAATTGCGAGAGATAAGCTCAGAAAAATAATTCTCCAATCAAAATTCATGTGGGAAATGGGTAAATATGCAAATCTATATAGTAAGTTTGAAGAACCGAATCTAGGATTGAGTCAGAAGGAGAAAAATGAATTATTAGATAAAGTTAATACATGGATCGAAAATGTGATTAAGCAGAAGGAGGATTTTATTAAAAAAAAATAGATTATAGTTCTTTCGGGAAATTAGTCACTTTCGGTCTTCTTTCAATTTCAGGATATATTACACCTGTAACAGGAGGGGCACTATTATAAATCTCCTCGATTTCAATTAATCCATACTCAATATCTCCAACTTTTTGAGGCCCCGTGTAGGTTCCTTTTACAACTTGGTTCGCCATATCGAAATTTGCAGCAAAAGTGGCAACCTTAGCATTAACGGGAATTTGTAATAAATCTTCCTTTAAACCTGTTAATGGAAAATAGAGTCTATTATGATCAACTGCTTCAAGTTGAAGGTGCGGAATAATAATCGGATAACCATCTGAAGGATCGATATATGCAATGGCTCTAATACCGATAGGGTTGGTAAATAGTTTGTAACCTATCACATTTAATCGCTTCTCTTCAAGCCCAGTTTTTGCTGTTTTCTTTATCTCTCTAACCACTTTTTTAGGAATCCCTCCGAACGGTAAATCCCTTATCGGGGTAACTGCTGCAACCTTGTTATAATATACTTTATAGACGTTTATGTAGGTAAAATAACGCATAAAGTCTGAATTATTAAAAGTTTCAATTTCATCTCCTTCAGATTTCGTATGACTAAAATCTGCTTTTACTTGAATGAATTTAAACGGCGTTTCGGCAGTCATGTAAAAAAAACCCTGTTTCGGATTCTTTTGTACGTATTCCTTGCTCAAACCTTTAGTAAATTGACCCCAGACTATTTGGTCATTAGTTATAGCTCGATTGCTCGTAATCATCGTAATATGAGGCCAATTTCGCGGATCCACGGTAGCAATTAATTTTACCATGACAGCTGGTCGTGTAAACTTAATAATCTCTTCCGAAAGTTCGGAAGACCACTGAGGCAAGTTATTTTTCTTTTCCATTTATTATACACCCATTATGATCATTAGGACTTTATATTATTTAAATTATTTAAATTAACAAGATGATTGTTTACTTTCAACAGATTCTCTAAAATTTTCATCACTTCCTTCTTTTTTAGTTAATCCAGACCATTGGACATTTTTTACACCCGTATTTTTAGCAATTTCTAAGAAATTCTCCATTTCTTTTTTTGTCATTAAAGGTTCGTCTTTAAGAATCCAGTCCATACCCAATCTGGTATATTTATCAGCGCATAAACAATTAAAACTTAATAGATCCCACCGTTCGGGAATGTTATTTAATCTTTTAACTATAAATTCTCCTATTCCATCAATATTCTCTTCTGTAGCCGTATAATTTGGAATAATAGGAGTTCGTATCCATAGTTTTTTGCCATTCTCTTTCACGTATTGAGAAAACCAAATAGCATTTTCTAAAATTTTTTCATTAGGCACTCCTGTAAATATTTTATGCTTATCAGAATCAATTTCTTTAATATCCAAAAGAATTAAATCAACATATGACAGTATTTGTTTATAAACTTCTTTTGAGGCATATCCACATGTATCTAAGGCAGTAGAAATTCCCTCTTCTTTACATTTTTTCAAGAATTCTAAAAGAAACTCTGGTTGAGCGGTTGGTTCACCGCCCGAAGCGGTTATACCTCCTTTTGATTTAATATAATATGCTTTGTCTTTCTGAACTTCGTGAAAGAGGTCATTTAAACTCCACCACTTACCTAACATATGTAGTGCCGTACTTGGACAAGCATCTTCGCATTCTCCACAACTTATACATTTATCTCTATCAATGTGTAGGCCATCTTCTTGAAATGATAAAGCACTTTGTTTACATGTTTCAATACAAGTTTTGCATCCAATACATTTATGTTTAAACCATTCTAATTGCTGTTTTTTGAAAATGGATTCAGGATTATGGCACCAAATACATCTTAAAGGACATTGTTTAAAAAAAACCGTAGTTCGAATCCCCGGTCCATCTTCAGTACTCATTTTTTGTATTTCAAAAATATTTGCAAACTCTGCAGAATTTGAGTTTTCCATTTTTATAGCGAAATCAAAATGATTAGTTGTTATTTGTTAAAAAAGTAGCATTTCTGTTAAATTATATTCTTTTTGTATTAAATTAAGCACTTTTAAAAATAGGATAAAATAACACAAATTTTATTAGAGCTTTTATAAGCATTCAATCTTACATATTTTATGATATTCTTCCAGTTAATAGGATGTTTAGTATAAGGTATACCCAACTCTTCTAATCGACCCTTTAAGTAATTCTCCATTTCAGAAAATTTAATCCAGTATGGGATAACAATCAATTTCTTCTCATGTAAATTACATTTTTCTATTTTAAGTTTATCATTTATTTTTAGCATCTCGAAATCTCTAAGAGATGAATGAAAATAAGGAATATATTCATAATGTTGTATTCCATTATGTTCAAAAGCAAGATTTAAGGAATCATTATATCCATCTAAATGTAACGGATAACCTCTTATGCTAATTAACCAAGGAAATTTTTTATGTCGAGAGAATTTTACATTCAAAATTTCTTCTAACATTCTCTTACAAAATCTTTCTCTAATATAATCATTTATTTTTCCATTACAATCTGGACAAGCTAATCCAATTATTTTCCTTAAATTATGAAAAGATTTGTTGAAGTATTGATTACAAATTTTACATTGCCACATTAATTCTGTTGTATTGTTCTGATAATCTTTTTCATTAGATAATAATAGCGCATATTTTCTATCTCCTATCTTTCTATATTTAGAAAACATATCAGACCTATGCTTTTTTTCTCTACAATTAGGACAAAATTCTCCTTCTCTTTCTAAATAATATTTAACGCTATGAGGAAATAATAACCAATGATGATTGCATCTATTACATCTAAACTCAATCTCGGTGTCCCAATCAACAAAATTAGATGCAATTGTACAATTATTTGTTGAGGCAATTTTTTTAAATAAAACCATATTTTTATATAAGATTTTTCTCTCTTTACAAATAGGGCATCCTTCCCAATTGTCCTTCATCATGTTATTTGCAGGTACAGCTTCCCAATCATGTCCACATTCATTACATCTAAGTTCTAGTGCTGTCCATGCATTCAAAAATTCATCTGATAAAATATCTATATTTTTTTCCTTAGCGATTTTTTTAAGAATTTTTAATACTCTCTCTCTTTCGTTAATTGATTTGTCCAAATATTTTTCTTTTTGTCTACAAGAGGGACATCCTCCCCAAGGTTTATTAGCATAACCAATCATATTTTCTGGTCTCACAGACCATTTTTGCTTACACATATCACAGATTAAATCTATAGGTGTTTTAGCATTGACATATTCACTCAATTTTGTAAGTATTTTAATATTTCTTGATTCAGCAATTCTACTATATTTTTCATAAGATTTTTTCTTTCTTCTATTTTCTCGGCATTCTGGACATCCTGACCAAGGATCGTAAGTATCTTTTATTTTTTTTGGTGTAACAGACCATTTATGCTCACATATTCTGCATTTCAATCTTAATGGGGTTCTAGCATCTTTATAGCTTTTTGAAAGAATTTCAACATTTTTTCTATTACAGATTTCTCTCAATTCTCTTAAATAATTATTTTTAGTTTTTATCGCTGAAAAAACTTCAAAAATATTATTTCCCCCATCTAAACCGTCCCTATCCTTATCGTTTCCTTCTATAAAATCCCCGATATCTTTATTATTATCTTCCAAGTTTATCTCCAAAACTATTATTTTGAAATCTAATATTTGACTTTGAGCTTAGAAATTAATTCTATTTTAAATATGAAAATAAGACTAATGATTTTTTCTCAATATATTTTTTCTAATTAATAAATATTAGGTCTTCTTTATAAATACTTACACTGTATAAATTTTTCCTTTACATATTATATCCATTTCATCTTTTGAGATTTTTCCTTTATAAAGAAACTGAATTTTTAGTTAAATTAATTCAGTAAAAAATAGTATTATTTTCTTAAAAATAATGAAAGAATAAAAAGACCATCTGGATTATCTATTATATAAATTTCATATCAAATGGAAAATTCCTAAAATGGAATATTTGTTCTAATCTTTTACAATTTATTTTGTCATTCATTAATTGGGGGTTTAACCATAAGAGTTTCAAGCTCTTTTTTTAGCAATCTTTTCGAATTTTTCAGTTTCAAATATATATGGGGTGGTTTCCCGCTGTTGGCTTCAATCCAATGATTTTTTCCAAGCTCTTGCTCAAGAATAATTCTATAGCCCCTTAGTTCTTCGAAATATGGATCAGCTCCACGGACGCCGTATAATGCTGCAACGAGATCCCAACTATAATTTCCTTTATTTGGGCCTTGTAAATAAATCTCGTAACATTTTCGGACGGGATTAGTTTCCGGAGTTTTAGAAGAGAGTGTTTTACCGGTTAAGAATTGATTGCCATAAGTGGATACAACAAGTTCAGTTGGCCAATTATTTATAACTTTTCTAGCTGCATCCCAATCCATTAACCAATTAAACTCAGCATTACACGATGGAAATCTACCCATACCCATTGTTATTAATTTTGCTACTTTCTTTTTAATAAGCTCTAAACCAGAAAGAAGGCTAATATCATCTGGCTCAGACTCTAAAAGTTTTTTCAATGCTGTAAGCAATCCAACGGCTATAATAACCACAGATTTATCTTCTGATTGTGATAATAATTCACGATATAATGTGATATCATCCCTGAATTTAGTACCTTCTAATTCTTTCGGATAAAATTGACCTGCCACTTTTATTGGATAATAACCATTCGTTCTTGAAATATGGTTTTTTTTTGCAAAGCGGTACATTTTATACTTTTTTCCTTGTTCATATTCCTCATCATAAACGATTCCTACCGGTATTTTTACCCGATTATAATAATTATTAATAGCAACCGCAACTTTAGCCGTTGCTTCGACCGGTATATCGCAAATTATACCCAATATATTAGCTTCTCCTTGATCCATTAAAGCATGAAGGACTGCGAGAGCACCCGTATCATCACAATCTATATCCATATCAGTATCAAATATTACCGGAACAGCTATAGTTTCATTACTTTTCATAGGTTAAACTCTTTATTCCCTAATTGATTAGTTATTATGTTAGTTAAGAAAATGGAGTACCATTAAATAATATTTCAATAGAAATCATACTTTTTAAAAAAAATAAGGTTAAAAATTAAATTAAAACTTCAAATACAAATTTAACTTAAAATTTCCTCAATGGCGGTGGAATTGATATTCCCGCTCCACAAAATGCTACTAAACCTTCTTTTATAATGGATGGAAGTGTTTTTTCTAATGGAAGCGCCTTAGATTTTACTCCAATATTAGAGCCAGAATTATTTGGATTTAGAGACATAATTAAAAGGTTATTACTCCATAAACAAAGATTTTATATATATATAGCAAGAAAATATATTATTAAATAATTTTTGATTAATTTAAAAAAATAATTAAGGGGATAAACAAATGGAAAACGCATCGAATGACCAAATTAAAAGACATGGCAAGTATGACTTGCATGAACATAATCTCGTACGAAATTCGATTTTTAGCATTGTCTATTTTAACCAGGGAGTTATCGAGGTTTTTCTATTCATTTATATGGCTCTTTATATGTTAGAATTTGGGGTTAGCTTAACGGTAATTGGCTTAACTCTTTTTATTGTTAATCTTCCGTGGGTAATAAAGCCCATCTATGGAGTTACAACTGATCGAATAGGAAGTAAGAAATGGGGCCGAAGAATTCCTTACATGATTTCAACAACTATCTTATCAGCAATTCTTTTCTTCGTAATCATTCCTTTAAATCCTAATTCTGATTGGCTAATCTTTACAATTGTCGCCACATTATCGTATTTATTTATTGGCATATCTGATACTGCCACTGATGGTCTTGTAGTGGATACAACTATACCTGAAAATAGAGGTACCGTACAGAGTATTTGCTGGGGATCGAAATTGGGAGGCTATGTAGTAGCATCCCTCTTAGTTGGATTTATGGTAGAACTGTTATCGTGGACAATTTATTTCGTCTTCATGGGACTATTTTTGTTTCTGCCTATTCCAATATTTTTACTCGCAAAAGAACCAACTTATGAGATTCCAGAAAAATTTCCATGGAAAGATATAAAAATGGTATTTAAAAAGAGACTGGTTTGGATTGTGTTGATCCTATTCATTATAATTTCATTTGGAATACACATTGTTTTAGCAATGATGCCTCTTTTTCTTTCTATCGATCTCAATTTAAATCTATCTTCTGTTGGAGTAGTAATGACTGCGGGGAGTTTAGGTTTTTTCATAGGATGTTTAGTATCTGGACCCCTTTTCGACAGATTTTCGCGACGGACAGGATTGATGGTGACTATTGGATTCATGGTTGTAATGTTTTTCTTAGTTTCTCTAGTTTTTAATTTCATAATGGCTCTTATTGTTGTACTAATATTTGGTTTTGCATGGGGATTATTTCAAATTATTCAAATGATGGTTTCTATGGATATAACTAAGAAATCAATCGGCGCAACGATGTTTTCTATATACATGAGCGTTTATAATCTTGGAAACGCATTAGGAGCGCTCTTTGGAGCGATTATTGCAGAAGCCTTCGGATTTCGTTTTGCTTTCGTATTTGCAGGTTTAGTAGTACTTCCCACTCTCTTATTAGTAATACTTATTAAAAGCCCTGAAACTTTATTTCCAGAAGAACATGGTACTATGGAAATAAAATAATGCTTTAAAATATTAAAAAAATTAATAAATTTTTTTTAAATTTTTTTTAACAAAATCACAATAAAGTCGAGAACCTTACCTTTTTCGTAAAGCCATACCAGATTTTGAGTTAGTGAAAGCTCCTTTACCATAAGCCATTACTCCATTTACAAATACATACTCGACTCCCTCTGAATATAAACGAGGATTTTCATAAGTGGCTTTATCGATTATTCTTTCTGAGTCGAAAATAGTAATGTCTGCCCAATACCCTTCTCTAAGGATACCTCGATCATTTAATCCCAATTTTTGAGCTGGATAAGATGTCATTCTCCTGATGGCATCCTGAAGCGTGAGTAATTTTTCCTCTCGAACATATTTTCCCAATACCTGAGTAAATGTACCGTTAGCATAAGGATTTGGAAAATATTCCGAATCTTCTGGAATTATACGACCATCTGAAGCAAACATAGTGAGTGGATGAGTAATAGTAACTACATTATCCTCTTCGGTCATCGATAAATATGTTCCACTTACGGCTCCTTCTTGCTCTATTAAAACCTCAATGAGAACTTGTCTTGGATCCATATTATGTTCTATTGAATTTTGATAAACATTTTTTCCGTTATATTTCTGGCTTTTTGGCGCGTTTATGTATACTTTAACCCAATCTTCCTTTTCTTTAATTTTTAAGAAACTCTCTACGATTACGTCTATATCTCCATAAATTTTATTTTTTAACTCATTATCGGTCTTAGTTCTTTTTAATATATCGATAGCTCTTGGAATGTCTATTTTTTCTTTTGAAAGATAGACCCAGGGTGGTAATAACGCAAAGAGAAAAGTAGCATTAGAAGCATGAGGAAAGACATCAAATGTAATATCTAAATCTTCTTCGCGGGCTTTTTCTACATACTTATAAGCTTTTCTTATATCTCCTCGCAAAAATCCGAACGGTTTAAAGTGACTAATTTGAACTGGTATTCCTGATTTAGCAATTTTAATTGCTTCTTTCGTAGCTTTTATTAAACCAAGAGCAAAACCTCGAAAATGTGTAGTATAAATTCCATCATATTTACTTACTACTTTACAAAGTTCAATTATTTCCTCGGTTTTGGAAAAAGATCCCGGTGGATAATCCAGTCCCGTTGACATACCAAAAGCGCCAAATTTCATCTGCTCCTCAAGGAGCTCTTTCATTTTATCTAATTCCTCTGAACTGGGGTCCCTATTCTCTAAACCCATATAATAAATTCTTAGCATTGAATGCCCTATCATAGGGGCAATATTAATTGGAATTCCCTTTTGCTTTAATCCCTCTAAATATTCATTTAAGTTGTAATATATTAATTCATTGTTGCCTCCGGCGATCATTGTCATAAATGTCTTCAATGTTTCATCATCTGTGTCCATATTAGGATTCATGGGGGTCATAGAGAATCCACAATTTCCAACCACGTGGGTCGTTACTCCTTGAGTTAAGACATTTTCACCGCGGCTTAATAATACAGTTGCGTCTGAATGTGTATGAATATCAATAAAACCGGGCGAAACAATAAGACCAGAAGCGTCGATAACTTGCTCAGCCTCATTAGTATTAATTCGGGGTGCGATTTTTTTAATTTTTCCATCATCAATTAATAAATCCGCTTTGAACCACGGATTTCCCGTACCATCAATTAATTTTCCATTCTTAATTAAAATAGATTTTTTAGCAGACATAATATCCTCCATTAATTTAATTTGGTGAAAACTACTATGAATTGTTAAATGTTTACTAATATAAATGTTTTAAAAAATAAGGTAATATAAAAAAGGAAAATTTTTAGTTTTTACATTCTATGAGATTCTCTTGCGATTATCTCATTTTGTAATTCTCTCCCGATAGCCGTGAAATAAGCATTATATCCTGTAACTCTAACCAATAGATTTTTATAATTTTCGGGGTGTTTTTGAGCATCTTTTAACATTTCAGTGTCTAACATATTTATTTGCAAGCATGTTCCACCATTCTCAACGTATCCTCTCAAGTATGATTTAAATTTCTCCTTTTGTTCAGGATCTCGCAAGATACTTGGATTGAAAGTAATAGTGTGGCTTGCTCCATTTGGTAAATAGTTAATATATTCACCAGTTTCTGTTTTCCCGCCTAAAACTTTTCCAACTGAATTAGTGACTGCCGTGGGTCCCTTTTTATCACTTCCGTTAACAGGACAAATCGCATTTGAAAGAAAAGTCCCCTTTTTTCGACCATCTGGAGTTGCTATTGTAAAGCTTGCATCTTCACCAGCCCAATAATTCCACGATAACATTCCAGGACGAAATTGAAAGTCTGTTGGCGTTTTATATTTCCAGCTCTCATCACTCCAAGTTTCCATTACCATTCTAGCCACCTCATCGGCATCATCCTCATCATTTCCGTATTTAGGAGCCTTATTCTTTAAGTAAGTCTGTATAACTTCGTATCCCTCGAAATCATTTAACATTGCTTCTTTGATTTGAGAGATCGTATACCTTTTATCGTCGTACACTAACTTTTTAATTGCTAATAAGGAATCAACCATAGTTGCATAACCAACCCCTTCAACTGTAATAAATCGATGTACAGGACCACCATTTCGTACATCCAATCCTTTTTCAATACAATCATGAACAAAAGTTGATAAATAAGGTGTAGGGAGAAACTCTCCGCGAAGTTCTTCGGTTAGATTGTAGACATCTGCTGTGTATTTTATCATGAATTGAATTTGCTTTTTCCATGCACTCCATAATTCTTCCCATGTTTCAAAATTTTCAGGTTCTCCCGTTTCTGGTCCAATTTGTTCACCAGGTTTTGTTGCTACATCATTTCCTGGCATATTCTTTCCATTCCACAGCGTTAATTCAATGGTTTTTACCAAATTTGGGTTTATATTGACGGTTCCACTTCTATCATTTCCTTGCATCGTGTTCTCTAAACACCCCACACATGCATAATTCCAAGCATCTTCTTTTGGTATCCCCTCTTTTATCATCCCCGCTATAGAACGTTCATCAAAATTAATTAAAAATGGTGCTCCTTGAGATCTGGCTATTATATCTACTACTAAATCAAGTAGTCTATCAGGGGAATTTCTATGGAGTCTTACATTTGGCTTCGGTTCTAAGATGGGGTGCCATTCATCGATCACATCTAATATTGTATAAGTTAACTCATTTGTCAGATCTTCTCCGTTAGAACCACATCCTGATAATGTCATTAATTGACCAAATGCGGATGTAATTCCTTGTTTTCCAACTTTAATCATTGAATCATATACAGTATTACAATGAAACCAGAAACTTCCCAATATTTCTTTAGCAAAATCTTTTGTAATATTTTTCTCATTAATAATATCCTTTTTATAAAGTTCCCATAGATGCTGATCAGTTCGACCAAACGAAAGTCCAGGTCCAGGATAAGATTCTTCAGCCATGACAAGCATATGCACAAGCCATATTGCTTGGACTGCTTGCCAGAATGTTTCTGCAGGTTCCCACGGAACACGTTCTAGATTCTTTGCCATCTGTTCAAGTTCTTCGACTCTTTCAGGAGTGGACGCCTCATTTTTTAATCTTCTACATTCTTCAGCATATTTTATTGCTAATTTTCTAGGAATTTCAGTAGCTCTTATCATTGCTCTAAGTTCATGTCCTTTTGGACCTAATTTTTCTTCTTTGCTTAACTGGGCATACCTATCTTTTGCTTTTTCGTGAAAATATTTAAATCCTTTCTTAACAACTCCCTCGTAATCGGGAATAATATGACCAGAAGTAGCACCGAGATTTCCAAAACCAGATTTATGATATTTAAAGACGGCTTCTCTATTTTTTATATTCTTTTTCCAAAATTCTTTTGCTTCCATTTCATTGAGACATTTTGATAAATGTGTGTTAAATCTTCCCCCTGCGATTAGGTCATTTTCAGAAATAATTTCCTGAGGAATATAATTTAACATAACCTCTTCAAAAAATACAATTCTTCGTTCTGGTAGAGATAGTTCCCAAAAATCTTCAGTAAGCTTAACTGGAAAAGCTATTGATCTAAAAGAAGATGCAAAAACTCCCCTATCATTTTTACCTAATATTTGGATGTAAAAATGGGTTTCTGGGGCGACATAATGATCTCCTTCAAAATAAACTATGTCCCAATCAGTATCAGTTGTAAATGCTGTAATCTCGTTATTCCATTCCCTCTCTGCACCCTTAAAAAAATAATCTCTAAGCCATTTGGATCGACGAGATAAATCATGAGGTTCAGCAATTTGATATTTAGGTTCGGTTTTACTCATTTTCTTTACCTTAAATAATTTAGATAATAATCTATGTAAAACTATGATAATTGGTATTTATAAGTTAGTTTTTCAAAATATAAAGCATTATTTAAATATAGAAATAAAAAAAAAGTATTATTAGTCAGTGAATGAATAATAGCGTACAGAAACGCTTATCACTATTTAAGCCTTACTTCCGATAACTTTAGATGATCGGTTTCTACTTCTACGAAGGCTTCAAAAATTTCCTTTACTCTTGGGGTTTTAGCAGCTTTAGCAGCCTCGCCGTAAAATTTTATTGCCCTATCCTCTCTTGCGTGTGAATCTTCTAGATCTGCTTTATAATCGTCTACGCATGTTTCAGGGGGTTCCCACTTTATCTCATCCAATTTAAGGATTTTTTTCCAAACCGAGGCGTGTTCCCCCTCAACCTTTGCGAGGATTTTAAAAAGTTTTTGGCCATCAATTTCTTTTACTTTTTTCGATGCACACTTATAGAAAAGATTGTTTGAAATCTCAACACCTAACGCTTTTTCGACATTCGCCTTATCGACGTCATTTAATTCAACATCCCAATCACCAGTGTCGTCATATTTTTTTGAATCAACGATATATTTGTCATATGCTCCACAAAATGGACATCTGCTTGGCTTTCCTTTGCCAATATAAGCTTCGCCGCAGATTTTACAAACCCATACTCCTACTGCCATGTTTTTCACCTCAAATTCATAATTTAGTTATTTGTTATACATTGAATTTATACAATTTTTAACTATGATTAAAAAATTTTTAACATTTTTTATATCTTCAACTTAAATTCTATAAGTTTTTTTATTAATTTTGAAAGAGCAATTATTTTAAAAAATAAATGATAACATCAATTAAGAGACTCTTTAAATTATTCATAAATTATTTTGATTCCTATTGGTTAGAGTAATCGGAATTGATCCGGGCAGCAAATCATGGGATTTCTTTGGATTAGAAGATAACAAAATAATATTAGATACTTCAATACCAACAAAAGAATTAGTTCATGAACCCCAAAAAGCTATAACAATTATAAAATCGGTTGAGAATATTGATTTGATGGTAGCTCCTAGTGGTTTTGGACTGCCTTTAAAGGATGTAAAAGATTTAACGGAAAAAGATATCTTCTATACATTACTTAAATTTGAACAGAAAGAAAAAGATAAGCTTATAGGATTAGGGGAAATCTTAAGATTGATTAAAGCCGATAATATCCCCGGTATTATTGTCCCCGGCGTTAAACATCTGCCAACTATTCCGCGATATCGGAAGATAAATAAAATCGATATGGGAACTGCCGATAAATTATGTACGGCGGTCACCGGCATAAGGGATCAAATGGAGAAGTTTAAAATACCCCCAAGAGAAACCAATTTTATCATGGTCGAAATTGGTTACGGTTTTACCGCCGTGTTAGCTATTGAAAATGGACAAATAATTGATGGTATAGGGGGCTCAAATATAATGGGATTCAGAGCGTGTGGAAGTTTAGATGGAGAATTGGCATATTTAATTAAGATTATTAAAAAGAAAAATATATATAAAGGTGGAGTGGCCTCTATTGCTGGATATTCCGATTTAAGTTTAAAAGAAATTACCTTACTCGCAGAAAAAGACGATCAAATTAAAACTGCGCTAAAAGCGTACTTATCAAGCGTTAAAAAAGCGGTGTTTGGAATCTCCTCCTCTTTTTCAAGTAAAGATAAAATAAAAGAAATACTATTGGCCGGAAGGGGTACTGATTTGGTTTATTTAAGAGACAGGATTATTAAAGGCTTAAAAGATGTTGCACAAGTAAGACTAATGAAATCATATAGTCAAATCGCTAAACGTGCGGCGCAAGGAGCAGCAATGATCGCAAATGGATTATTAGGTGGAGAATTTGCACCAATCGTAAAAAATCTTAGGATTCAGGAAGCTTCGGGTTCAATTTTAGATGATATTTTCATTCCATTTGATAAAGATAAACTCATAAGTGATTTAGATTAAAATTTTAATAATTACAGGGGAAAGTAGTTATCCAATAATTAAGAAGGTAATACGTGGAATAACAAGCCATGATATTGCTATTGAGAAAGCTCCTGTTTCAGTCTCCGCATTTTTAACTGAACATATAACAAATTCTATTCTGAACAATGTTAACCTCTCTAATTTTGATTTAATATTACTCCCGGGATTTGTTCAATGGGATACAATCAAATTAGAAGAAGAGTTCTCTATTATGATTAAAAAGGGTCCTGAATTTGCTTCTGATCTCCCCATGATCTTGAATAATATTGAAAAAGTATCATTATCAACTTCAATCCCAGCTAATAGGATATTTAAAATTTCTGGTGAAAATTTATATAAAGAAATAGTTAAGGAGCAAGTAGAGATTGCGAAAAGCAACTTAGGACACCATACTTTTTTTATTAATGAAAATACATCGGATATAATAATAGGACGGAATCTACCACCCCCAATTATTGCGGAGATCGTAAATTGTACAGAAAAAGATGATAAAAGCATATTAAAAAAGACAAAACATTATATTGATTCCGGGGCAAATATCATCGATATAGGCTGTGTAGCTAATAAACCAGCACCTCAGAGAATAAAAGAAATTATTTATCTCATAAGAAAGAATTTTAAAGTTCTAATTAGTATTGATTCAATGGATTCTAATGAAATCTTAGCTGCTGTCAGTGATGGAATTGATATGATTCTTAGCTTAGATCTTGGCAATTACAAGAAATTTCTAAATATACCTAAAGACATTCCTATAGTGATACTCCCTACTAATATTAGTAGAGCATATTTTCCAAATGATCCCAATACCCGCATTGAAAATTTGTTTAACCTGACAAAAGAATTGCAGCAAAATGGATTTAAAAAATTAATCGCAGATCCTCTTTTAGAAACACCTATATCTCCAGGGATATGTAATTCATTGGAAGCATATTTTCTATATAAAAAGAAAATTAATGAATCAATATATCATAATATTGAATTGCCATTATTTTTTGGAATTTCAAATGTGGTAGAACTAATGGACATTGACTCCATTGGAATAAACGGACTTTTAGCAAGTATTGCTATTGAATTGGATATGGGCATTTTATTTACTGTTGAACATAGTACAAAACTGATGGGAGGCGTAAGGGAATTAAAAGAAAGCGTAAAATTAAATTACATTGCAAAAAGTAGAAAAACACCTCCAATAAATCTCGGTACCACTATTTTTAAGGCTAAAGGCAAAACTTCTCAAGAAAATCCTAATATTGATAATAATAAAGCAATATTAGTTAATAATATGAACACTAATTATGAATCCGATGAGAAGGGATATTTTAAAATATACATAAGTCATTATGATGGAAAAATTTATGTTCTCCATTTTTCAAATGACCATAAATTATTAAACACTTTAATTGGCAGAAACGCGGAAGCTATTAGTAAAAAATTAATTGATATGAAGTTGTCAGATAATTTTTATCACATAAATTATTTAGGGAGAGAATTAAAAAAAGCTGAAAATTGTTTATTTATGGGAAAACCTTATATCCAAGATGAGTAACTAATCGAAGAAGAGAAAAAACTACAATTTCATTTTTTAATACTTCAAATGCAAATTTTTATTTATATCTGAAATTAAAACTATAATTAAATGGGCAAGAAAAAAAAAGTATTATCAATTTTTGTATTATGTCTTTTATTCACCAATATAGCCATTTTTCTCAGATATTTGATTTTCTTCTATCATCCGTATTGCTTTAAAGATTGGGAGGGAGATCCCGACTGGGAACGTCCTGAATATTACAAGGAGGGAATTGCAGATAGTAAAGTTGAGGAATGTGCTCGCTACGCAGGCGATAACATTGAATTTTCGCAATGTTGTAATGGAAAATATCGTTATATTTATGATGCCGAAAATGACATATACGATGATTCAGATTACAATATAGTGAGGCATGCCGGAACCACTTATGCTATGTTAGATTTGTATAAAGAATTAGAAGAAGAGAAATATTTAGCTGTAGGGCTAACAGGTTTAGAATACCTATTGGAATTTACCTATAGGATAAGTTTGAATGAATGGGCGATTAATTACAATACGAAAATGAAAGTTGGAACTGTCTCACTCGCAATTTTAGGTATGGTGCGGTATTGGCAGGCAACTGGCAACGAGAGATATAATATATATGTTGAAAAATTTGCCAATTTTATTGTTTCTCAACAGCGGAATGATGGTGCATTTGCGGGGATATATGGAAAGAAAGAAGAAAATTTATATTATTCAGGAGAAGCTTTTTATGCGCTTGCAATGGCTTACGATATGCTAGAAAAAAAAGAATATCTTAAAGCTATTGAAGATGCTCTTGAGTTTTACTGGTCAAGCGATTATGATTATGACGATTCGGCTTTTATACCTTGGGCATCTTCCGGTTGTGCGAAATGGTATAGATTAACTGATGATGATAAATTTTTGGATTTTTGTTTTGAAATGACTGATATTCAAATAGGAAGACAAAATTTGATAGATGATGTCGATGATTTAGGAAACTCTCTTTATGGTTATATTGTTGGACCAACGGTCAATACTGGAGTCTATCTTGAGGGAATTGGAGATGCTCTGCGAGTTGCTAAATCTGAAGAAGATACCGAACGGATTAATAACTACCATAATTGTTTAAAAGCAGGAATAGAATGGATTTTATCGCTCCAATTTCGTAAAGAAAATCAATTAGGGCGTCCTCAAAGAGCATTTGGAGGATTTCATAGAGGTTTTGATGTGGACGATGCCTATCTAATCCGTATCGATTATACACAACATGCTATATCAGCATTATTACGAGTACTGCGAGAGTTTAGCGATGAAGAAATTGAAGTTATAGAAATCCGGAACGGAAAAGTTGATTTTAAACCTAAAAAAAGTGAATTTACTGATAATTTAAATCAGGTAACATTTTTAATTAGTGCGATTGTAGTTATACCAATCTTGATTTTTATTTATTATGTAAAAAAATATATTCCTACTATAGAGATTTTAAAACCTGATAATAAACAGAGGTTTTGAGAAAATAAAAATAAAAAGAAAGTTTTTATAAAATTTCAAAACAAGTTTTCATATCCATACCCGGTACCAAAAGGGGTCCCAATTTTGCCATATTTTTTCCTAAATTTGCCATATGTTCTTTTAATGCCTTATCATCCGCATATTTTTCATAGAATAGAATCGTATCTTTTTCTTTCGACCCTTTTACGGTATGAGGGATATATTCTAAACATCCTGGCTCAGATGCTTTAATTTTTGGAACAATTTCTTTTAAGAGCTCGATTGCTTCTTCCATTTTTCCTTCTTTTACCTTAATTGCAGCAATTATTGTGATAGTCATATAATCAACTCCTTTTTTTTGTTGATGTAAATTTTAAGGAATTATAAAAATTAAAACTATTCATATATTGAAAATCTAAATTAGTAATACTCCAAAATATTATATAATGTATCTCTCTGAGCAGGGCGTTTTCCGGCTGCTTTAATAATTTGAATCATTTCATCTGGAGATAAATACTGACCATATTCAGCACCGGCGCTTCTTGAAATATTTTCTTCCATTAGTGTTCCCGAAAAATCGTTTACTCCATAGTTCAATGAGACTTGAGCGAATTTTGGGCCTAATTTAACCCAGGAGCATTGTAGGTTATCAATATAATTATTTAAGAATATTCTCGCTACACAAAATAGTTTTAAATCAGCCATTCCATAACTTGGTTTCAAAGGATTATTCTCTAATCTTGATAATACGGGCTTTTCTTTTACAAATGGTAAAGGAACAAGTTCGGTAAAACCATGGGTTTCTTTTTGAATATTTCTTAAAACCTCTAAATGTGCAATTCTATCCTTTAAATCTTCAATATGCCCATACATTATGGTTGAAGTGCTTGGAATTCGTAGATTGTGAGCCGTAGAAATAATATTTATCCATTGAGCAGTACTGACTTTATTTGGGCATACTATTTTTCTAACCTCATCAACTAAGATTTCTGCTGCTGTACCCGGGATTGAATCTAAACCAGCTTTCTTAAGTTCTTTCAAAGTATTTTCTATTGAATCATCGTATAGTTTTGACATATAAAATATTTCTTGAGGTGAAAAAGCGTGAGTATGAATACGTGAATCTACTTTTTTAACAGTTTTCAAAACATCTAAATAATAGTCAAAATTTAATTCGGGATTTATACCACCTTGAATACACACTTCAGAACAACCAGCCTTCTTAGCTTCTATAACCCAATCTTTTATTTCATCGATAGTAAGCAGGAAAGCAACTGCGTGCTCTGCAGGTAGGCTGAATGAACAGAA
>JAHQWS010000225.1 GCA_029856295.1 Promethearchaeia archaeon | reverse complement strand
AAGTTTCGATGAAGAGGAAATATTCAAATGAGGAACTCATTTATTATCGCTATTTTTATAAAAAAATTAATGTATATCCTGAGCACATTATAATCATCAGAAATTTTATCTTCTTTTTTGTGAAAAGTCAGGATTATTTTAAAGCCAAGTTCCATTTGGGCTCATTTAGAAGGAATTTGGGAAGCAAGGTGCTAATAATAAGAGCAGAGAAAATGTTAATTAGACTGTTATTTGGCTTTTTTCCCGATCTTTATATCCATGACATAGTGAGCAGTATAAACAAATACACGGGAATTATAAATGTGACAATTTATTTTATATCTTTCGAGGAGAGAGGGATTGCAATTGGGCGAAAAGGAGAATATATTAAAGCAGTTAACGAAATTTTTAAAAAATATATTACCTTTGAAAAAGACATCGATTCTATCAAAATAAAATGTGAATTTTTTCGCCTATGAATTAATTACCAAGGGACATCTGTTTTATTTATCAATTTTTGCGTAAATAAATTATGTTATCCTAAAAATTTAAAATGGATAAATTTTGCTAACATCAACTTGTTGTATAGAGCTATGAATTTATTACCATGGAACATCTTTCAATCCTAATATGTAAGCAATAGTGTTAGCGATTACGCTTACTGAAGGAGTTAATATTATAAGGAAAATAATGATATTTAAATCAGGTACCCAAAATAATTCCGGAATTAATAATGCAGGAAGAGAGGTTAAAATTATGGCAAAGAAAGCAAAATCCAGTTGATCAATGATAGGTGCTGGCGCTCCACTCTCTAGATTGAATCGACGTTTGAGGAATGATCCTATCAAATCCCCAATCGCGGCACCATAAGCACATAACACGATTCTTACAATAAGAGAAACAAATCCCGCTGGAAAAGTTCCCCCAATGAAATAATATTTGTAATAAGAGATATCTTCATAAAGCACAAATAAACCTTCTTCGGCAGACCCTCTTTGATAATCAGCAATGGAGGGCCAAAAAATTAGAAAGAGAAAAGCTACAGCTATAGAGATAGGAATCCCCAAAAATAACGGTCCTTTAATTATACCGTTCCAAGTCTTATGATCTCCAAAGATCCTCCTTCCATCCCTCCAATTTCTACCACCATCTATAGGTTTACCTCCTCCTACAAGAACCATTCCCGCATTTGAGATATAAGCAGGAAAAATAAAAAGAAGGCTAAAGAGCAGAATGGCAATCCAATCGGAATAACTGTAAAGCAATGTGATAATAAGGAAATCAATGAAAAGCAAACAAGCAAAGAAAATAGCTAACCCGAAAGTAATTTTTTTATGCTTCTCTTCGATTTTATTTTCTTCCACGTTTTATTCCTCTAATTGTGAGAAATATTAATTAGTTAATTATTGATAATTAGTTAATTAAATGTACTTATTAATAAAATGTTTTTTTTAATGTTCTGAATGGATTTTTTGAATTTTTTTGAAATTTTTATTAATATAAACTTAAGTTATATTGTTTGGCAAATAATTATCTTAATAAAACTGCCGACTAATATAGTTAATATTTGATAAGGTAATTTATTTTAGATTTTATATTAAGCATTTAACATTAAAAAATTGATTTGACTATTAATAAGTAACTTTATAAATGGGTTTCGACTGCAAGATATATATTGAGATTGTAGTGATCTCAAATATTTAATGTTATATTTATTAATATTAAGATGATATTTCGAGTGGAAAAACAGATTGATGGTGTAATTAAGTGTTGAAAAATCCAAAGGAATTTAATATTGACAAATTCTATGAAAAATATAGAAGTGGACCGAAAATTTTTAAAAAAAGAGATGCCTTAGAGCCATCTTTTATTCCAGATGAATTACCTCATAGAGATGCACAAATCCAAAAAGTGGCCGAATTGACGGCTTGTACCTTGCTTGGAGATACTCCACCAAGTCTTTTATGCTATGGACCAACTGGTACAGGTAAAACGGCAACAATTCGATATGTGAGTCAAAAATTGGAGCAACAGTGTACGGAAGATAAACCTTGGTGGATTTATATTAATTGTAGCGTAGTTTCTACACCTTATCGGATACTAGCTCACATTTATAATAGGATATCTGGTTCTGAAAAGATACCTCCAACAGGGCTTCCAAAAGATATTATCTTCAAAAAACTCTTAGGTATTTTAGATCAGAAAGTACAATCTATATGCTTTTTGGTATTGGATGAAATAGATATGTTAACTGAAAAAAAAAAGGGAACAGAAATTCTATATGATTTAACAAGATTAAATGAGAACTTAGATTACTGTAAAACTAGTGTAATTGGGATTTCAAACAAATTAAAATTCAAAGATTATTTAGATCCAAGAGTTTTATCGAGTTTAGGACAAGAACATATAGTTTATCCGTCTTACAATGCAGATGAACTTAGAGATATCCTTAATGAAAGAGCGAAGATTGCATTTCATGAAGGAGTTATAAAAGATGATGTTATACCTTTATGTGCGGCATTAGCAGCTAAGGAACATGGAGATGCTAGAAAAGCACTCCAGTTATTAAGAAAAGCAGGAGAATTGGCAGCACGAGCTCAAAATAAATCAGTTACTCATAAACACATAGATGATGCTCAAAATGATTTGGAAGAAGATCATATTGTGGAGTATATAAAAGGGTTGCCTCTTCAAGCTCAAGTAGTGTTAACAGCGATCTTCTTAATTTCAAAATTTAGTCCTGATCATATTATAACTTCAGGCGACATTTATGGCATCTATTCTGAATTAACACAAAAAATACCTGGGGTCCGCAGATTAACAGAGAGAAGAATAAGTGATTATATTAATGAATTAGATCTGGCAGGCATAATACTTACAAATTTAAAATCAATGGGTCATTATGGAAGGACAAAATTTATCAAATTAGACATAGATTTGGAGTTATTAGAAAATATTTTCATGGAAATTGATAAATTTCAGAATGTATTGAATTATAAGCCAGTTTTACTGCAATTAGACAAGGTAAAAATTAAAAATAACATCTTTAAAAAATTAATTTAACTTATAAACTCCCATTTATTAATATTTTCTGCTATTTCACTCAAAAAGTTTGTAGCAGATACCTCATCTTTTTCTTTTAGTAAAAGAAATAACTTAGCTAAATGCTTACAAAATTTCTTATTTTCTGATCTTCTCGTCTGAAAATCATGACAGTTATGGTTTATTTTTTGGTTTTTAGTATTAATTTCAATGATATACGGTTCTTTTTTTGAGCCCAAATACTCCGCTTTAATACTCCCTTTTTCAAAATTAAATTCATTAATAGTAAAATCTTCTTCAGAAATGGAAACTGTCTTATTAATCGTTCCTTTATCTAGGAAGGCTTTTAAAAGTATATTAAAATTTGAACTTTTATCCGTTTCAAAGTTATTCACAGCTCTAATTTTCCGTTGAGCGATAGCTATTTTAGATAAAATAGTCTCTTTTCTTTCTAATTGCCAATTTTGTAGCTTTTTGTTTAAATTTTGAGATAATGAAAGGGTATCATGCTCATCTATTTCTAGTAGTTTATTTTCAATAGAATTTTGAATGAACTCTTTAGCCTTTTGAGGAGATAAGAGGAATAATTCAAATGAAATAGTATAAACTAAATCCTTTACGGTTATATGCGGAATATCTATTATTTTCCATATATATAAGACAAGGTCTGTTTGATTATTACGAGGAATTGCGAAATTCATTAGGTATCACATTACAAATTTTTATTCATGAATATAATAAATTAATGATTCTTAAAATCAATTGGTCTAGGCTCAAGTGTATCAAGGTTGATGATTGGCACGATCCCCGGAGTAGGTTGGATACCAAAACTTTTCATAAAATCGGTTTGTGATTGAAAACATCCTGAATTAACCAAAGGTACGTGATTATATTCTCCCATTCCAAAAATGTGTACATGCCCAGTATGAAATATATCAGGAATTTTATCAATTACAAGCCAATCTTTATTAACTGGAGCAATTTGTGTTTTTTTTCCGTATATTGGAGCTAAATGTCTGCAAATTAATAATTCTTTCATTGTATCGATTGGCTTATTATTATCTAATCCCGGAATCAATTGATTCATATCAATTAAGCTGTCTCCATGGAAAACAAGCGTTTTTACATTATGTGTTTTTATAACAGCGGGATTTCCTATACATTTTATTCCATTATTAATTAAGGGTTCAACATATTTTTTAGGCACCGCAGGTCGAGGAATTGCATTCCTTACAGGTTCATGATTGCCAGAACTATAAAAAATCTTTATATATTCGGGTATTTCAGAAAGTAATTCTGAGGCTTTTTCATATTGATGATATAAGTCTTTAATTATAAGGTCTTCCTCCTGATTAGGATAAATTCCAATACCGTCTATTAAATCTCCATTAATAACAATATATTTTATCTTACCTGCGATCTCTCTTAAATTTTTATTGCCAATTTTACCGTTTAAGAACTTTACAAATCTATTCCACAAAATCTCCTCAAACTCCTTACTGCCTATATGAGTGTCTGAGATAAGGGTTATCGATAGAGGGTCTGGAGATACTTCTGGTTGAAAATCTCCGGGTATATCTATTTTTTTTAAATTATTGGAAAACATTATGCCCTTTTTGCCTTTTTCTCCTGGATTATAAGTACCATCTACAAAAAGCATCTGGTCCATGATTGTTTTTTCAAGTGTTTTAATGATTTCTTGATCTTCTAAATCTTTTCTAATGATAACATTTATTTTGCCTGTTATATCTTCTAAGGTTAGAAAGTAATTTCCTTTTTTAGTTTTTCTTATTTCATTCACCATACCTATAACAGCAATCTCTTGGCTTTTTGTATTTCTTAAAACATTATTTATATTTGTAGCTGAGAGCGTATCGCCCCGATTTTTCATCAATTTTGAAAGTTGGTTAAACTTATCTATGGTTAATTCATAAAAGTCATCATAATCTCCGTTTGTGTGTATTTTTCCAGTTGGATCCTGTAAGACTTCGTATTCAAAACTGAATTCTTTAGCAATTGGCTTGTATACTAGGGATGATTTTGCAGATTCTGTTGGTTTAATCTTTAATTCTTCTTTTTCTAAGTGTTTTGAAGATTTATTTAGATTTGAGATGACTTTAGAGTTAGACTCTTTAGTTTGCTTAATTTCTGCTTTTACTTCTCTGAGCTCTATTGTAGGAATAGTCGGTTTTTGTACTTCCTTATTTATCTCTGATCGTATATAAGAATCATCTAAATTCGTTTTTTTATTATTTAATTTATTTGAAACATCTTCAGAGAGAGAAAATTCCTCTTTCATTAAAAGTCTTTTTAACGCTTTTTGGATTTCATCATTAGAAATCGTTTTTAAAATATGTTTAGTAAGATGACCATTAAATTTTGGAAGAAAGCTGATTTCTCTGATGATCCGATCACTAAAACCGAGAGGATTATTTAGACTACTAATAAAATCTAACACGAGCGGAGTCACATTTATTCCAGATTCAACAAATTTTTTAAGAATTGGACTATACTTGTCGGAATTTACTTCATTCAATATATGTTCATCCAAAGTAGAATTATTATTATTTTAGTAGAATACAATTAAATCATTTGTTATTAAAGGAAAAACATTTTTTCTTTTTATATCGTAAGGCAGTGATAAATTAACAATCTCATTAGATTAAAAAATAAAATTGAATAGTGGATTAATAAGTGAATTTATTTTTCACTGAAGAATAATCATATTATATTTTAAGTATATTTTATTAAAAACTCCAAAAGTAGTTTGTAAGGTTTTAATTTATGGTAGAAATGAGTATGGAGATGCAGGAATATTTTGAATTAATACAACGTAAAGTTAATCAATGTTATGATATTGCTGAAGAAGCACGTAAGAAAGGATTTGATCCAGAACTCTTTGTTGAATCACCACACGCTAAAGATTTAGCTGGAAGAGTAGAGAAATTGGTAGGTCCTGAAGGAGTTGCTGAAGTTATAAGGGATTTAAAAAGTCAAGGGCAAACTGATGATGAAATTACATTCCATATCGTCTCAGATATTTTAGATGGGAAAATTGGGAATATGGAATCGTTGGAAGTGAAAGTTGAGAGATCTATCAGAATAGGATTGGCAATAAAGACAATGGGAGTTGTAAGTGCTCCTCTTGAGGGAATTTCAAAAATTAAGATTCGAAAAGATCAACAAGGAAATCAATACTTATCATTATATTTTGCTGGTCCAATCAGGGCGGCGGGGGGTACTACAGCAGCATTATGTGTTCTCATCGCTGACTATGTAAGAAAAAAATCAAATATACCAAAGTATAGTGCCACTGAAGGAGAGATTGGAAGATATGTGGAAGAAGTGAAACTGTATGATAGAAGAGTTCACCTCCAATATCCCTCATCAAATGATGAGATAAGGTATGCGGTTGAGCATCTACCTGTTGAGATCAATGGAGATTCAACAGAAGTTGAGGAGGTATCAGCATTTAGAGATCTCCCGAGGGTTGAAACTAATAATATCCGAGGAGGTGCTTGTCTCGTATTAAATGATGGAATACTTCTTAAAGCACCGAAACTTCTTAAAATAGCCAAAAGTATGAACTTGGAGGGCTGGGATTGGTTAAGTGAATTAAAAAAAATTTCATTAAAAGAGGATAAATCTAACGAAAATAACAATTTTGACGATACTAGTCATGTTCAAAAGAAACCTGTAGAAAAAATATTGCCAAATAACAAATTTGTTGCAGATATTATCGCAGGTAGACCTGTTTTTAGTTACCCATCAATAGTGGGGGGCCATAGGATTAGATATGGTAGATCACGTAATACAGGTTTAGCTGCTGGAGGATTCCATCCGGCAACAATGGCCACATTAGATGATTTTGTTGCTATAGGAACGCAACTTAGGATAGAGCGTCCTGGAAAAAGTACAAGTATTTGTCCGGTAAGTAGTATTGAACCTCCAATTGTTAAATTAAAAAATGGAGATGTTATAAGAGTTTCAGGAGTTAATAAAGCACATAAAATTTTTCCTGAAATACAAAAGATCTTATTTTTGGGAGATATCCTTTTTGGTTTTGGAGAATTTTCTGAAAACAATCATAAATTAATCCCATCGGGCTATGTAGAAGAGTGGTGGTCATTAGAATTAGAAAAAGCAGTTAAAAATCTTAAGTCATTAAAAGAGAGGATAAGGGAATTTATTGAAAATCCTTTTGATAATAAACCAGCTGCCGATGAGGCATTAAAAATCTCCCGAGAATATAAAATTCCTTTACATCCTGCTTTTACAGATTTTTGGGGCAACCTTTCAGTGGAAGAGTTAGCAGAATTGAGAAAAACTTTTAGTAAAAGTTATTTTGATAATTCAAAGAAAGAAATAGTCATAAAAATTGATAAATATATTAAAGAGCTCTTAGAAAAAGCATTTATAAAACATAAAATTAGAGATGACAGAATCATTTTCAGTGAACCTATGAATCATATTTATATAGCAATATTTAACCTTGAAACTGAAAATTCGCCTGAAATTGAACCTGATGATACTGTTTTTTCCTATTTTTATAAATTGTCTTCAATAAAAATCAAAGATAAAGCGCCATATTTCATGGGATCTCGCATGGGACGTCCTGAAAAGTCCGAAAGAAAGAGTATGAAAGGGGTTCATGTATTATTTCCATTAAGTGATAAAGTTGGTAATTCAAGATTGGTTGAAAAGGCGTTAGAGTTCGGTAAAGTGATGATTGATGTCTGCCGGAAGAAATGTCCTAAATGTGGAATGGTATCTATATTTAATCTTTGTCCTAAATGCGATACTCATACTGAAGTTCAAAATATTTGCGAAAATTGCAAGAAACTTTTCCCTCAAGACGAAGAAGAGTGTTCTAAATGTAAACGTTATTTAAAAACGTCGAGTGATGCTATGTTTAATATAAGAGGATATGTTGATAAGGTGCTGAAATCTATGAATCTTCCCTTGCCAAAAAAGTTTAAAGGCATTCTTGGTATGACAAGCAAATTTAAGATCCCAGAACCTATCGAAAAAGGCATCTTAAGAGCGAAAAATGGTGTTTTAGTATATAAAACTGCAGAAATTAGGTATGATGCTACTGATATACCCCTAACTCATTTTAAACCAAAAGAGATTGGTACATCTATTGAAAACCTTAAAGAACTTGGATATCGGAATGATTATAAGGGAGATCCGCTAAGTGATGAAGATCAAATTCTTGAATTAAAAGTTCAAGATATACTCCTATCTGATGATTGTGCCAATTATTTCATTAAGGTCGCTAATTTTTTAGATGACGAGTTAGAATACTTTTATAATATGAATCATTTTTACAACGTTAGCAAAAAAGAAGAGCTTATAGGGCATATAGCTGTGGGTTTAGCCCCACATACCAGCGCAGGGATAATAGGACGAATAATTGGATTTAGTCCTGCACGTTCAATTTATGCCCACCCCTATTGGCATGCCGCGAAAAGGCGCAATTGTGATGGTGATGAAGATGGAATAATGCTTCTATTGGATCCTCTTTTAAATTTTTCAAGGCATTACTTACCGAGTAAAATCGGAGGGAGAATGGATGCTACACTAGTAATAAGTTCAATTTTAGATCCCAATGAAATAGATATCGAAGCGCATAATTTAGACACTCATTTTCGATATCCCTTGGAATTTTATGAAGCAACTGAACGATATGCTTCCCCTTCAGAGATAGAAAGCATAATGAACTTAATTAAGAGTCGATTAGGAACTACAGAACAATACGAGAGAATCGGGTTTAATATCCCTACTAATGATATTAATGAAGGGCCCACCACATCCGCATACAAAACATATGAGTCCATGGATGATAAAATTGATGGTCAATTACATCTTGCAAAAATAATTAAAGCTGTTGAAGCTAAAAACGTTGCAAAAAAGATTTTATCCTCTCACTTTAATCCAGATATCTTAGGTAATTTGAGAAAATTTTCTGTACAAGAATTTAGATGCGTAAAATGTAATAAAAAATTTAGGCGCCCCCCAATTTCGAATGGAGGTAAATGTCCTATATGTGGAAATAATGTAATTTTAACTGTGAACCGTGGTGGCATTGCGAAATATATACCCCGTGCTCTCAAACTTTGTAAAGAATTTGAGTTGGATAATTACACACGACAACGCATGGAATTAATCGAAGAATATGTAGTTAGTTTAACAAATAATCCTAAAATCAAACAACAAAAGTTATCGGACTTCTTTTAATTGTAAAATTTGTTCTATTTTCCTTTCTTTTAAGACATAAAATTTTCTTCTTTACATAAATCTATTGCTTAAAACAGGAGAGCCTACTCTTTGGTGCATTCGTCTTCCATTCGTTCGAAATATGCCGGGTTTACTCTCATCGTTTATTAAATTCAGAGATTTAACCATGGCAAGAAGATCGTCTAAATCGTCAATATAGTCTTGATCTCTTTCAGCTCTAATTATTTGTTGTGATAAATCTTCGTCCTCTGACTTATCAATTTCTAAGATTTCGATTCTCTTAGATTTTATATTATAACCCATACCGCTTCCACCCCAAGGAGAATTATTTTGTTGATAAAGATATGTAGTAATATCGGGAGCAAAAGGAAAAGGATAAGTCCAACAAGAACCATGGGCCCACAAAATCTGTCCAATTCTATGGTCTGCTATATCAAGTATGATTTCCTCTGAATAAATTTCATTTAAATCGTAAGCTACAATAAGTCCTTCTGTATTTATATCAACTTCATCCCAAATTTTGAGGGGTTTTCTAAAAATTTGTGAAGTTGCCATAGCTAGTATTTGACTTGAACGGTCTGGTAAGGATATTATATAAGGTACATCGATTCTAGCGGCATCTAATACACTTTTTAATCTGTCAATTCCATGACGACATAAGGAATAAGAATCAGATATATAAGCATAGCGCCCATACATACCATCATCTATACCATAGGGAGAAAGATGTAACAGAATTGAACCGTTAAGCACCATATGCCATCCACGTAAATCTGTATTATCTAGTAGCCGAGATTTCTTCAAAGCTGAAATTTTGTTGATCATTCCTTTTAATGATTTTGCCATAAATTGAATGTCCTTATCTTGACTATCTTGAATTGTTAGAATAAGTTTCTCGGTTTCATCAATGTTGCCTGTTATTATTCTATTAAATCCCAATAAGTATCTACAAAATTCACTGGTTTCAAGCAATTCTTCCGCTTCAGATAGTATAGTACAAGCATCTTGATTCAACATCATAAATTCTAAATTCACAACAAGCTCAGAAACGATTTTTTCATCTTGAGGTTTTATTTTATTTGCTCTCGATAAAAAAGTAGCTGCAATGCTATGAGCACTTTCTTCGTATAAATTGTAAGCGAGGTCGTATAAGGCATCAACATCATTCGGATTTTCACGGATCTTTTTCACCAAATCCCCCCAATCATCGCTAATTAATTCTCTAGTAATCCTTTCGAATAACTCAATTACATCATCCCATACAGCTTCAAGATAAAAATAACCAGGATAGTCAAGAATTTCTCTAATATTTGAATACGCCTTCTGTAAATTTTCCTGTTTCAGATTTTTTAAAAAAGTTTCTCTAATTTGCTTATATTCTTCCGGAAAGTTTATTTTATTATCTTTAGACATTTCTATCTACTTATATTTTCAAATCATATATAGCAATAAATTTATTCAATTTTTATAGTAAAGGTCTGTTGATTTAAAAATTTATATAATAAAAGAATAAAGAATGCAGGAGGTGGGATTTTCATGGAAATCCATCGAAATGATGGTCGACATTTTGAACCCACGAAGGACTATTCCACTCTCTCTAAGAGAGAAATACTCTCTTTGCCTAGAGCCTCAGTTTCACCTTATTTGGTGCGTTACAGCCCCGTAAACTAGCGCCGTAGGCCTAACTTGGCTACCCCTGCACTGGTAATTTGATTCCAATGAAGCATAAAGGCTCCTATAGCTCTTGGAGTCTAATTTTATACTTGGCAATTATTTTGATGTAGTAAAACTATTGAAATTTAAAATTTTTTTTTTTAAGTATTTGTTAGCAATTTAAAAGAATTGTTGAAATTTTAAATCTTTTATTCTTTATTATCTTTTAATATTGAAATAATTATTTTAATGATAAGATATGTCAAAATTAGATACAATACTATTAGAAGTAGATGAATCTGAGTATTATGCTATAATGTATTTAAATCGGCCAGATCAATTGAATGCGTTAAATTTTCAATTGGCTGAGGATTTTTGTTCTGCTTTGGAAGAAATTGCGAAAAATGAAAAAGTTCGGTGTGTAATTATTACCGGGAAAGGTAATACGTTTTGTGCCGGAGGTGATTTAGGTGCGTTTAAAAAAACAGAAGAACCTGATAATTTTTTGTTTAATTTGGCAACAATTTTCCATAAAGGGATAAAAATGCTAAAAAATATAAATGCTCCATCAATCGCGGCTGTAAATGGCGCTTGTTTTGGTGTGGGCCTTAGTTTAGCGTGTGCTTGTGATGTCAGAATATGTTCAGAAAACGCTAAATTTGGTGTAGCTTTTACGAGTGTAGGTCTTTCTCCTGATTCTTCACTGACATTTCATTTACCAAAGATCGTGGGGTTACCACTCGCAAATGAAATGGCAATTTTGAATAGGATGCTTAATGCTGAAGAAGCGATGAAATTTAACTTAGTTTCAAAAGTCACATCTGAAGATTCGTTATTGGAAGAGGTAAAAGGAATAGCAAAAAAAATTAGTCATGGGCCAACAATGGCGTATGGGAGTACTAAAAAATTATTTACTGCTTCATTTTCTAATGATTTAGAATCTCAATTGAGTGAAGAAATTGTTAACATCAAGAAAAACGCGGCTTCAGAAGATTTCCAAGAAGGAGTCAGTTCGTTCTTTGAAAAGCGAAAACCAAATTTCAAGGGAAGATAAATAATGGAGAAATTATGCTGATTATTACTAAATTATGGTTCAAAAAAGCACTAAAGGGGAATGTTTACAAGAGCTGACACAGATTCATTAAAAATCAATTTTTTTCAAATCATAAAGGTTAAATTCCTATATTTTTATTTTAAAGAGGACAAATGAATTAAATAGATTAATAAATTCTAGTTATTTAAATCATAAAAATCACAAAATAACGGTATTCGTGAGTGTTGATAGAAAAAGATTAGGGGCTTTATTGAAATGGTATAAGCAAGAAGTGGGTAAGGATCTAATTGCTGCTATTATTGTAAATAGAGAAGGTTTGGTAATGGAAGCGGTCTCTGGAACTTCGGATGATAAATCAATTGATGAAGAGATTGTGGGTGGCGTGAGCGCTTTGGTTGAGCCTGTACTCAATAGAATCACAAAAGAATTTAGCTCGGGTGCTTTTGGAACGGGAACATTTGACACAGAAGATTATAGATTAATATTTTGTGAAGCTGGACCAGAAGCTATATTTGTAACAGTATTAGATAGCATGGGTATGATTGATCCCGTTTTTCCATATGCCTATTTGGCAGCAGAGAAAATTGCGAGAATTTTTGATGGTCGCACTGTCAGTCCCGTTATTCCTAAGATTATAACAGAAAGAACAGCGGGTCAAATTGAACGTAAAATAGATAAAATTCAAAAACTTAAGATTAAATCCGAAGAATATGCGTTCAAATTAATCCTAGGCGGTGATGGAGCCGTTGGTAAGACAAGCATGGTACATCGTTTTGTTGAGGACGTTTTTAATGTGGATTATAAATCAACAATCGGAACTTCAATAATGAAAAAAGAGTGCACATTTGAAGGATTAGAATCAAAAGTTCGATTTGTCATATGGGATTTAGCAGGTCAATCTCAATTCAAACGAGTAAGGCAATCTTATGTCGCTAATGCGGAAGCAGGAATTTTAGTATTTGATGTGACCAGAAAAGAGACTTTTGAAAATGTAAAACTTTGGTGGGATGAAACTATAAAAGAAGCAGAGGGTATTACATTAGTTTTAGTTGGCAATAAGATTGACTTAACCGATTCGAGACAAGTTTCAAAAGAAGAGGGGGAAGCATTGGCAAATAAATTAGGATTAAGCTATATCGAGACCTCAGCAAAAACAGGTGAGAATATAGAAGACGCTTTTAAAATGCTTGCATTACATATAATAAAAATTTATGTTGAAGCCGTAGAAGTTTAGAGCCTCTGGGGGGAATTGAACCCCCGATCTACAGATTACGAATCTTTAACATTTAATTCTAAATGGCATTAAATGTTGCTCTACCGCTAAGCCACAGAGGCCATAAATATATATTATTAATTATAAATCGTAAAGAATTTTAAATTTTTTCTAATGAATAATAATCCACAGATTGGGAATCTCGGAGAATTTAGGCTAATAAAACTAATTGAAGATTTGGTTTCAAAAAAAACTGGAAAAGAATTACTAAGAGATGATTCTTTTTTTTTTCCCCTTAAAGATGAAGAGTTAGATAATAATTTAATCCTAAATTCTGATATGCTTGTATCTTCGACAGATATACCTCCTCAAATGAGTTCTTATCAAATTGGGCGTAAATCTGTTATCATGAATATAAGTGATTTAATTGTAAAGGGCGTCAAACCAAAGGGAATTATTATCTCATTAGGGTTACCAAAGGAATTTAAGAAAGATGATTTTATTAATTTAATAGTTGGAATTATCGATTGTTGCATGAATTTTAATCTTGATTATATTGGAGGGGATATCAATGAAACAAAGGAAATTATCATTAATCCAACTATCTTTGGCTTTAAGACCCCCTCAGCTGTAATTTTCAGAAAGGGTATGAAAACAGGTGATATACTAATTGCTAATAATAAATTTGGCTTAACTGGAGTTGGTTTTGATCTTCTTTTGAATAAGAATGCTGATCTGACAGTATTTCCAAATTATGACCGATCCATAATGAGTGTATTGGAACCTGAAATACCCGGAGATGAGGCATATATTTTATCTGAACATAATTTAGCTTCATCGAGTATTGATTCTTCTGATGGTCTAGCTAAATCATTAATAGATTTAATGTTGTCTAATCCTAATTATGGCTTTGAGATTGATTTTAATGAAAATTTAATAGATCCCGAAGCTTTACTTTATTCTCAAGAATTAAATGTTCCATTACAAAAATTAGTGTTTAATGGGGGCGAGGAATTTATTCATTTATTTACCATTAATCCAAAAAGCTTTGATGCTGCTCAAAAAGAAGTTAATGCTAAAGGGGGGCAAATCTTTAAAATTGGAAAAGTGATTTCGGAAGAAAAGATTTATCTTCTGAAAGAAAATGAAAAATTTGAATTAAAAAGTCGTGGATTTGAACATTTTAAGTAATTTCCTATATAAGAAGAATTCAAGCAGTTTACTAGTTTTAGATTACATAGAAAAAGTTTTATATTATTATTGATTTAAACTATTAGAATTTTACCCTAAATTTAATTTTTAAACAAATTGTAACGATTAAATTTTATATTTAAGGGCCATTAGCGCAGAAAAAACGCAGTTCGCGCTTTTTGCGTAAGCAGGTAGCGCAGCAGGCTTTTAACCTGAAGGTCGTGGGTTCGATTCCCACATGGCCCGTGATTTTTTTTTTTTTATCTTTTAAGATAATTCAGATTCTTAAAAGCAAACAAAAATAATAAAGATAAAATTCAATTCTACAATAATTTTAATATATACGAATCCCCTCATAATTCTTGAATATGGAAAATTCTGAATTTAAGCTTCCCTCTGATGAATCTGAGCAACTTATGGTTAAATCACAAGAAAATTCTAATCCTGAATATGGATGCGAACCCGAAAAGAGAGATATTGAGACTCATCTTGAATATGGAGTAATTAATCTAGACAAACCTAGTGGACCAACTAGTCATGAAGTAGTATCATGGGTTCGTAAAATTCTTGGAATTTCAAATGCGGGTCATGGAGGCACATTAGATCCAAAAGTCACTGGCGTTTTGCCATGTGCTCTTGGAAAAGCAACACGAGTATTGTCAGCTCTATTAACCGCTGGAAAAGAATATGTAGGAGTAATGACTCTACATTCTACTGAACCAAGTAAAAAAGTTGAATCAGTTTTTAAAGTTTTTACCAACAAACTTTATCAGCGCCCTCCTTTAAAATCTTCTGTTGCTCGGAAATTAAGAGTTAGGGAGATTTATTATCTCAAATTATTAGAAATTAAGGATAATCGAGTATTATTCCGAGTAGGATGCGAAGCAGGAACTTACATTAGAAAATTATGTTTTGATATAGGTGAAGCGCTCTGTTCAGGGGCTCACATGCTTGAATTAAGACGTACTAAAGTGGGTAACTTTAATGAAGAAACAAATTTGAATACACTTCAAAATTTAAAAGATGCATACACCATATATCAAACAGAGGGCGAAGAATATTATTTAAGGAAAATAGTATTTCCAATGGAAAGAATGGTGGATCATATACCAAAAATTTTTGTTAGAGATACTGCTGTGGATGCTTTATGTCATGGAGCAGATTTAGCTGCTGCTGGAGTTTGTTATATTGACACAAGAATAACTCCTAATATGCTAGTAGCATATATGACACTCAAGAAAGAACTAATCGGATTTGGCAATGCACAGAAAAAGGCTATGGAAATTTATAAAGCTAAGGCAGGAATTGTTGCTAAAACAAAAAAAATTTTTATGGAACGCGGGGTTTACCCCCGATGGAGTGAAAAAAGCAAATAAATTAAGATAATTTAAAATACTGAGATCATGAACCATAAAAATCAGCATTATTCAACAAATTATCCTGATGTAAAGTTAAAGGTATATACAATATCAGAAAGCTTACGTAGACATCTTTATATATTTAAAACGGCGACTGGTGTTTTTTCTTTTAAAAAGATAGATTTAGGAACACAGATTTTAATTGAACATATGACAATTCCTAAAGAGGCTAGTGTTTTATTAGATTTAGGATGTGGTTACGGTCCAATTGGAATGGTACTGGGTTATGAGTCACCTCAAAGTCAAATTTTTTTCATAGATGTTAATAAACGAGCAATTTGGTGTTCAAAACAAAATATCAAAATTAATTTGCCAGATAATAGGCATCGGTTTACTGTGCTAACAGGGAATTACCTAGAACCAATTAAAAAAAAAAATATAAAATTAGATGGAATATTTATGAATCCTCCTATGAGAAAGGGAAGAGGAGAATTTCTTAAATTAATTGATGAAATTCTTAGTGTCTTAAAACCAAATGGATTTTTTCAATTTGTAATTAAAAAAAAAATGGGCGCTTCTTACATATCAAATTACATTATCAATAATTTTCAAGGTGATAAATATAGTTTCGATATTTTGTGCAAAAGAAGTGGTTATTGGGTTAATAGCTTTCGTAAAAATGCTAATTAAAATTCGAGATCTATATGATTTTCATGGTTATGTAAAAATATATCGAAGGGATTATAGATTATCTAAAGTACTTTTATTCTGATATAAATACCTTTTTCCATCAGGTTTTTTTAGCCACCGACGGAGTTTCTTTTCTAACAACCGAATATTAAGCATTTTATAAATAAATCTTTTTTGATGAAAATTAAAAACGAATTAAGGAAAAATCGAAAAATTTTTTACGAAAGCAAAATTATTTATAAATAATTTGGAACTTTAAGAGGAATTATTTTTTGACCAAGAAAAAAAAAATTGACGTATTATTACACGAACTTGTACCTAAACATAAACTTTTAACTAACACAGAAACACTTGATCTCTTAGATAAATATCAAATCAGTGTTATTGATTTGCCACAGATCTTTGAGAAAGATCCGGTTGCGATCGCAATTGGAGCTAAAGAGGGTGATGTAGTAAAGATTATACGAGATTCAAGTACTACAGTAAAATCAATTGATTATTATCGATATGTTAAAAAAGAAAAAGCCTAATAAAAGTTCTTTTTATATAAATTAAAATTCATAATAGGGGTATCTTAAAGTTTGATTTCTGACAATATATCCAATGAAGATAAATGGATAATTTTAAAGAGTCTTTTTGATGAGAAAGGGTTAGTAAGGCAGCACTTAGATTCTTATAATAATTTTATTGAGCTTGAAATGCAGGATATTGTAAGTGAATCTGGCGAAGTCGTACCTGACATTCCCGGATTCAAGATAAAATTTGGAAAAATTAAAATTGGTAATCCTAAAGTTCGAGAAGCTGATGGAGCAACAATGGAAATAACCCCCATAGAAGCAAGAATTAGAGAGCTCTCATACGCTGCTGACATCACATTAGAAATGACTCCAATTACAATAGACGAGAGAACACAGAGAGAAGAAGCTGAAGAAACTCTTGATATTTATATTGGCAAAATTCCGATAATGTTGAAAAGTTGCCGTTGTCCACTAGAGAGTTTATCGGAACCTGAATTGATAAATCGTGGTGAAGATCCATTAGATCCAGGAGGATATTTTATAATAAATGGTACTGAGAGAGTATTGGTAACTCAAGAAGATTTGGCTCCTAACAGGATATTAGCTGAAGAAGCGAGTAGAAGTTCAAGTGCTACTCATCAAGCTAAAGTTTTTTCAACTCGTAGTGGATTTAGAGCTCCAGTTACTATAGAAAGAAAGAAAGATGGTAATTTAAGGGTTTCATTTCCCTCTGTCCCAGGAAAAATACCCTTGGCTATACTTATGCGTGCTTTAGGATTGCATTCCGACAGAGAAATTTTCGAAGCGATATCAGAAAATCCAGAAATAGAAAAAGAATTAATTCCAGTAGTGGATGTTGCTGCTGAAATCCAAGTGTTGAAAGATCCTGAAAAATCTCAACATAATGCTCTTGATTATATAGGAAAACGTGTTGCTATTGGACAAACTAAAGATTATCGTATCCGAAGAGCTCTTCAAGTTTTAGATAGATATCTTTTACCACATATCGGAAACAATGAAGAAGATAGAATTAAAAAAGCTTATTATTTGGGACAAATGGCCCAAAAAGTTATGGAGCTTGCATTAGGACTAAGAGAACCTGATGATAAGGATCATTATGCTAATAAACGGTTGAAATTAGCGGGAGAACTGTTCACATCATTATTTAGAGTTGCTTTTCTAAATCTTGTTAAAGACATTAAGTATCAATTAGAGAGAACCGCTGTTCGAGGCAGGGCTCCAAATATAAAAACAGCAGTAAGAGCAGATGTAATTACTGAAAGAATAAGACACGCTTTAGCAACTGGAAATTGGGTTGGTGGAAAAGCCGGAGTTAGTCAACTATTAAATAGAACAAATCATGTAGGTACATTAAGCCACTTGAGAAGAGTAATTTCGCCATTAAGTAGAAGTCAACCTCATTTTGAGGCAAGAGACCTTCACCCTACCCAATGGGGTAAGATATGTCCTGCAGAAACACCTGAAGGGCCTAATTGCGGTTTAGTTAAAAATCTAAGCTTAACTTCGATTATCTCTATAGGTACTGATGAGAGAATCCTCGAAAATATATTAATTGATTTGGGTGTAATTCCTATAGATCAAGTCAAAAATATTAGGGGGGATAAGATTAAGGTGTTTCTAAATGGTAAATTAATTGGGATTCATCAACAATATAATTCATTCATACGTCAAATTAGAGAAAAACGCAGGAAAGGAGAAATTGGTCAATATGTTAATATTGGCTATTACCATGATTCAAGAGAAATACAAATAAATTGTGACGCTGGGAGGGCAACTAGACCGCTTTTTGTATTAAAAAATAAAAATTTACTAATTACTTTAGAAGATATTGAAAAAATAAAGCAGGGTAAATATATTTGGTCTGATTTAGTTCAAAAAGGAGTAATAGAATATTTAGATGCTGAAGAGGAAGAAAATTCTTATATAGCTATGTTTGAAGAAGATATAACTGCGGAGCATACTCATTTTGAAATATCTCCTGCTGCGATCTTAGGAATATGTGCCTCTATTATACCCTTTCCGGAACACAATCAATCACCAAGAAATACCTACGAGGCTGGGATGGTCAAGCAAGCATTAGGATTATTTGCTGCCAATATGCATTTAAGATTAGATACTCGAGGTCATACTTTACATTATCCTCAACAACCACTCGTTAAGACAAGTCCCATGGAAATAGTCGGATTTAATCAGCGTCCTGCGGGACAAAATTTTATTATTGCAATGATGAGTTTTGAAGGCTTTAACATTGAAGATGCTATTATAATAAATAGATCTTCAATAAATCGTGGATTAGCGCGCAGTCATTTCTTTAGAACTTACGATGCTGAAGAAAGAAAATATCCTGGTGGTGAAGTAGATAAATTTGAAATTCCCGAAAGAGGCGTTAGGGGTTTCAAATCTGCCGAATCTTACCGTTTATTATCAGAGGAAGACGGAATTATTGAACCTGAAACAAAGGTAGATGGAGGAGATGTACTAATTGGGAGGACCTCTCCACCAAGATTCATTAAATCTTATGAAGAATTCGAGCTAATGCAACCAAATAGAAGAGAAACGTCTAAAAATATGAGGCATAATGAAAAGGGGATTGTTGACACAGTAATTATTTCGGAAACGGTTGATGGTAATAAACTCGTTAAAATTAAAGTGAGAGATTTAAGAATTCCAGAATTAGGAGATAAATTTTCTTCCCGTCATGGACAAAAAGGAGTACTTGGACTGTTAGTAGATGAATGCGACATGCCATTCACATCGAAAGGAGTAATACCTGATATTATAGTTAACCCCCATGCTATGCCTTCGAGAATGACTTTAGGTCAGCTTTTTGAGGGTATTAGCGGTAAAATCGCATGTAATATGGGCAAATTAGGTGATGCAACAGCTTTCGAATGGAAAGATATAACCAAACTTCAAGACCTATTAGTTCAGGCCGGATTTGAATTCAATGGAAGAGAAGTAATGTATAATGGAATTACGGGAGAAAAATATGAAGCAGGAATTTATTGCACCCCAATTTATTATCAAAAATTGTATCATTTAGTCGCAGATAAGCTACATGCCAGAGCAAGGGGTCCAGTACAAATTTTAACAAGGCAACCTACTGAAGGTCGTGCAAGAGAGGGAGGATTAAGATTTGGAGAAATGGAACGAGATTGTTTAGTTGGGCATGGTTCTGCTTTATTACTAAAAGAACGATTGTTAGACGAGTCGGATCGAACAGTAATTTTGGTATGTGAAAAATGTGGACTTCTAGCAGTGTACGATAGAAATAGAGATAAACGATATTGTCCAGTATGCGGAGAAGGGACTGTGATTTCAAAAGTTGTTTGTTCATATGCTTTCAAACTACTTTTGCAAGAAATGATGAGTTTAGGGCTAGCTCCTAGGTTAAAGTTGAAGGAAAAAATTTAAGGTTAGATTTTTTTTTATTCATTCTTTTCTTACATTTTCTTACAAATAAATTGATTTAAATACTTTAAAACAGCGTTAGAGTTCAAATATTAAAAAACAATTAGTTTCTATAAATATTTTGATATCAAGAATATTGTCCGAAATAAACATTCCATAAAAATTAATTGAAGTTTGCACTAAAAAATTTAATAACCTGCTTGTAGCAAGAAAAAATGAATCGAGAACCCCAAAAATATAGAACCCAATAAAATAGTAATAACAGATAGTCTAATTGAGATTTCTCTTCCATATTTGGTATATAATACTAATATTAATAAAGAAACCATCCCTATACCAAAAAAAACCCAAGCTAAAACCCATAAAACGATTGAAGGTCCTTCAAATAATTCTTCTATAGGTCTTTCCTCTTCCCAAGGCCATTTAAAGTCATTTTGTAGAATTGTATTCGTAATCAAAAAAAATAAGAAAACAATCATTGCTAATCAAATTTTAATTTTAAAGCTCGTTTAAGCTATAAATTTTTCATTTTTTTTTAAGTTTTTCAATAAATAGAATTTTAAAGAGATGTTCTATTATTAAAATAATAGATTTTATTAAAATTTTTAAAAAAAACAAAATTCTAAGGAAAAATGCATTATTTAAGTGAGTTAATTGAAACCCCTTCTTTAAAGGATCCGGCAAAAAATCATATGAATATTCACCGTCATTTTTATAGATATTCTAAAGGTGATTTTATTGGTCCTGCTTTAAAAATAAAGAAAACAAAAGCAAGAATAACACTCAGAGGATCACATGAATATGAGGATTTAATCCAGGAAATTGTAGTTAAAACGATAACTGCGGATCAAATTGATGTTGATGGGGTTTTAATCACAGGGAGCAATATTAGTGATGATCTCCAAGCTTTAGGTTTAGATTGGAAGTTAAAAAAATCAACTGGCAAGACAAAGAATTATAAAGCTGAAATATCAGATAAAATTACAACAGATACTTTTCTCAAAACTATTGAAAAGTTTCGAATTAATTCATATCTGTTATTATCATTTAATATTAACCCCAGTTGTAATGTATCAACTAAAAAAAGAATCCCACAACCATCTAAGAAAAAAGTTGACGAGGATGACTCTAATAAGAGAGTTCAATTTTGTACTGGAGTAATTGATAATACAGAACAGAATTTAGAATTGATAATAGATTCGGCCTTAAAAGATTTTAAATCAGATCTTCCAAATCAATTCAAGAAAATAGTATTATTGAATAACTATAAAATAGAAGAAATTATACTTCCTAAAGATGTTGATAATTCAATAATGTTAAGGATAATGGCAATTAGAAAAGGGAAAATGGTTCGATCGCTTGAAGTCGATGAAACCATAATAGAAAAACAGTATAAAATTGTCGTGTGAAATTAAAATTTGTAAAAATGTTAGACCATTTTAGTTAAATTTAATTCTTATAAAACAATTATATTTATCATAAAAAGACCAAAATAAACGAGGCATAGTGGAATGGCATTAAATCCTTTATTAAGATCTCTTTTATACCTTATTGGTGGCGACGTAGCAATAGAAGTGGGAATTGAACTTTTAAATTCTGAAAATGAAGATATCACTGATGAGGATATAACTGAAAATATTAAAGAACGGATTGAGGGGAAAGGAATAGATTTCGAGCCTAATGATAGCGAAATACTAAAACTAAATACTGTTCGAAAAACATTATATAAATTATATAGGGAAAAATTAGCTCAATTTAGAAGGATAAGGGATAAAAGCACTGGATGGTTCATTTATTACTGGTGGCATGAATTTGATTACCTCGAGGGTATTTTATTGGAAAAAAAGAAGTTCGTTCAACGAAAACTGAGGGATCGGCTACAATATGAGGAAAATAATTACTTCTTCATTTGTAAAACATGTGAACAATCAAATAAAAAATATCGATTCGATGAAGCTTTTGAATTAAATTTTAGGTGTCCAGAATGTGGGGGTCCCTTAGAAGCCCAGGAAAATCAAGAATTAATTGAATTTTTGAAGAAAAAGATTGTTCTCAATCAAAATATTACAATTAGTAAAGAGTTTGAGGATTAATATTTTCATTTTTTCTTTTTAATAAACGCAATATCCCCCATTGAAGCAGTTGAAGATTTTTTCATAAACTTCTTAGTGTTGACTTTAACTTCATCGGTTTCCTTTAAGATTTTAATATTATAGACTTCCTCAATCTTTTTTGCTAATTTCAAATTTGGTTCTACCTTTCCCGATTCAATCCGTCTTATTAGGGAAGGTTTTTCATTCAATTTTTGAGCAAATTGTTCTTGAGTAAGGTTTTTTTGCGTTCTAGCATTTCGAATTCTCTTTGAATAATCAGAGATAATTTCTATTGATGGTTCAAGAGTACGACTTGACTTAAAAGATTGTTTACTTTTATTAATCTTTGGCTTGTTGATGGCTAATTTCTCGATATCTGCCTTTTTAGTTTTGGTAATTATTTTTTTACCTAGTTGAGCACAACTTTGACATACTGTTATTTTTGCTCCTTCAATCAAGACTTTTTGACCTCCACCCCATATTTTGCCCCCACAAATAGGGCAGTCATCATCTATTCTAACATTTTTTTTATTATACATAGAAAATCTTAAAATAAATATATATTTAAAAATAAATTGTATTATATGAGATAAATTAGATAGAGGAAATTCTTATAATTTATGTTTTTATTGAAATTTTATAAAATATAATATATAGATTTTTTTTAAATCAAAAATTTAATTATTATGAAAAGATAGACTTAAATTTAAATGAATAAAAGTTTATTATTTAATTAAAATCATTCAATTAAAAACTTGGGTATTACTCATTGTGACAACCACTAAGGAAAAAAAGAAAAAGGAAGAGACTAAAGATGGCGAATACTTAATCACTTATACGAGGCATCTTGAAAAAAGGCTCCGTAATTTGGAGACTGAAAAACAGCTATTAGATGCAGAAAGATTAAGATTGGAACAAGAGCTTCATAGTCTTAGGAACGAAATTGATAGATTAAGAGAGCCCCCCCTAGTTTCAGCAACTATTATCGATATTTTAGATGATAGTAAGGGAAGAGCAATTGTAAAGAGTTCTACTGGACCTAGTTTTGTAGTAAATGCCAGTAGAAAGGTGAAGAATGAGAAAATAAATCCTGGAATGAGAGTTGCTTTAAATCAGCGTACTTTTGCGATTATGGAAATATTACCTACAAAATTAGATCCATTTGTCAAGGGAATGGAAGTTATTGATTCAATTCCAGATATATCATATAGTGATGTTGGCGGTCTTGAGGATCAAATGCAAGAAGTTAGGGAAACGGTGGAACTACCACTTAAAAAACCAGAATTATTCAAAAAAATAGGTATAGAACCTCCCAAAGGAGTTTTACTTTATGGTGCTCCAGGTACGGGAAAAACCTTATTAGCTAAAGCAGTCGCTCATGAGACTGAAGCTACTTTCATAAGAATAATCGGGTCTGAATTAGTTCAGAAATTTATTGGTGAAGGAGCTCGTTTAGTAAGAGAAATATTTAATTTGGCAAAAATGAAAGCTCCAACAATTTTATTCATAGATGAATTAGATGCAATAGGTTCTCAAAGACTTAAAATAGCTACATCTGGAGATAGAGAGGTCCAAAGAACTTTAATGCAGTTATTAAGCGAACTGGATGGTTTTGACATGAGAGGAGACGTAAAGATTATTGGAGCAACAAACAGAGTCGATATTTTGGATCCCGCATTATTAAGACCTGGAAGATTTGACAGAATGATCGAATTTCCAATTCCAGATGAAGTTTCTAGAGAGTCTATTTTTAAGATTCATACGAGGAACCTAACTGTGGAAGATGACCCAAATATCAAGAAATTTGTTAATCTTACGGAAGGTGCTACGGGAGCAGATATTAAAGCAATTTGTACTGAAGCGGGAATGTATGCTATACGTAGAGATGCAGATATGATTAAGGAAAATGATTTTCTTGATGCTGTTAATAAAGTTATGCGTAAAGCAAAAGAGAAATTTGTAGACTCAAGACTATATATGTAAATAGATTTTTCTTCTTAAATTTTTAAATCAATATTAACTTAAATATTAATTGTTGGTTTATTTTTTTATAAAATATCTACAAGCTAAATTAATAAATTGAGTATTATTTATTTGTTAGGACTACGGAAAGTTAAAGCTATATGTGATTATCAATTTGACCCGGAAATAACAGACATTCTATTTAGTAATAAAGAAGATATCCGCCTTGAAAGGTCAAAAAATACGGATAAAATCAGATACATATATATAAAGGACAATTTACTATTAATGTTGCGGCCAAGCAACGGATTTTTTACGTTAAGCCTTTTCTCTGCCAAAAAAATTATTGATAACACCACGCCTCCAAAATTACGAGCAATTGTATCAACTGAAATCTCAGAGTTTATTAAAAAGGGACGAAATGTTTTCTGTAAACATATTATTAACATTGACGAAAATTTAAGACCTATGGATGAGGTTATTGTAGTTGATCAAAATGACGAGTTATTAGCAATAGGTCGGTTAAAAATTCCTATAGCCTATGTGAAGTCTTTTAAAAATGGCGTGGCTATTAATGTTAGAAAAGGAATTAATAAATCAAAAGGTTAAAAATTGAAATTAATTTTATAAATATATGTAAATCGTTTTAAAAGTGAAATAAGTATGAAATTGCCTAAAGAAATGCAAAAAAAAGAGAAAAATAAACCAACGCGCCCTCAAGCAGTCAAAAAGAGAGAGGGTCAACAGGTTGGATCCAGACAAATGCGTAGAAAAATGCAGCAACAGGGTATAGATATGGATCAAGTCGATGCTACAAGAGTTATAATTGAAGGACCAGAGAAAACTCTCGTTATTACTCAACCTGAAGTGGTTTTAATGAAACAAGCAGGTCAAGAAATATACCAAGTAATTGGAACAGCTGAAGAATTTTCTCCAGAAGAGATTGCAATCGGTGAAGCAGAGAAAATAGAGGATTTAGAGCCATTAGACGAATCTGAAACGAAACCTACAATTACTGAAAATGATATTATGTTAGTAGCAGCACAGGCAAATGTCGAACGAGAAGAAGCTGAATCTACATTAAGAGATTGTAATGGTGATATTGCGAAAGCTATTTTACTTCTTAAAAATAGACCATAAATCTTCAAAAATAAAATTTGAATAATAAGAAAACATTAAGAATAATGAAAATATTTAAAAAATATTAATTAGGAATTATAACGAATGAGTAAGCATGTCTAAAATTAAAAAAAAACCTGTTGATCGCTCAACAACAACTATTTCTAAAAAGGACATCGCATTTGAGAAATCAATCCAGTTTTGTGCTTGGATGTTTTTAATCTCGTTAAGTATATTTCTAGTTTATTATGGCATTTTTGATGTTATATTAGAAGAAATTGAGATAGAGATCACTGCTATGTTGTTTTCCTATGCTCTATTTACAGGAACATCTTCGGCACTCTGTTTTGCCTTATCAACAAAAATAAGAAAAAATAGAGATAGAAAGAAAGAAATATTTATAGACTGGATTATTGCTGAATTTTTATTTTGTATGTTTGCTATTTTTTCCGTGGCCATTTATCAATGGTAAAAATTATTTATACTCATCCCTCGTAGGACAAAAAACTTCTATAACTTCTGCAGTTTCCAAAACTTTTGCTCCATGCTTTTCCCGCGAATCAAAAACGTAACTGTCTCCTTCTTGAGCTAAAAAATTACCCCTAGTTTCAGTAATGAACTGTATTTTTCCTGACACTACGTAACCAATCTGATGAGCTTCGTGATCATGAAGAGGAATTTCAGCATTTTTTTCAAGATCAAAAAAACATAACATGACAGAGTCATTATAAGCCATGGTTTTTCTATAAATTCCATCAAGCATTTTAACCTTTTGAATATTGTCTTTATTTACTGGACCTTTTATCAATTTTTTTTAACCTCTTAAATCCATTTAATATTTTTTTTATTTAAATATATACAAGACTAATTCTTATAAAATTTTACAATTGAAAGTTTGCAGTTTTTAACTGACTAGCGACAGAATTTTCTAAATAGAGAAATTAGAAAACTAATAAACCCTCTAAATAAAAAAACCATAAAACGATTAGGATTTTAAAAAGAAAAACTTTTATGTGAACATTATTGCATTAATAAGCAAACTTTAAATTAAAAATACAAATAGATTTTTATATTTATCGAAGAAAAGTATAATGTAATTAACTAAAATTTTATTTACATGAAAGAAATAATTCAGTTGGGATTACCGACAAAAGTTTTTAATTTATTAATTTATTACCAAAATCTATTCGTGAACAGATAAATTGTAAATAAAAGAGAATTGATGGATAATAATGGTTTTTGTAGAACAAATCAGTGAAAATAATAATAAAAGTAAATATCTAAGAAATTTATTACCTAGAGTCTTTAGAACAGAGGGGGATGTGGTTGAGTTTGATCCTTTTAAAATCGAAAATAGTATCATTAAAGAAACTGGGTTAGATAAGAAAACTGCCAATAATCTAACTGAAATAGCAGTAAGAAGGATAATATCATCGGGAATTCAATTTCTCTCAGGACCTCATATTCGAGAAATAGTGTGTTCTGTTCTTTCTGAGCAACACTATGAAGATCAAAGAAAACTATATACTCGAATTGGGATGCCGTTAATGGATTATGAAGCAATTTTAGAAAAAGGAGTAAATGAAAATGCAAATCAAGACATGAATCCCGAAAGTATCCATCACTGGGCGGCTAATCGAATATCAAATGAATATGCTCTTTTAAGGCTTTTAGATTCAGAAGAATCTAAGGCTCACATGTATGGTGATATCCATATTCATATGCTCCGTTATTTTGATTTAAGACCGTTCTGCCAAGAATGGGACCCTCGCATGATTCTCGAACATGGTTTACCCCCAGTGGAAAATTGGCCGCATTGCAGTAAATCGGCACCTGCAGGAAGCTTACGAGTTGCTGTAACTCATTTAGCGAAGTGGTTAGGGATTATACAGGGTGAGTTTTCAGGAGGCCAAGGTTATGATTATATTACGACATTTTTAGCTCCTTATGCTCGAGGAATTTCTGAGCGAGAGATAGAACAATCAATGCAGTGTTTAATTTTTGAAACTAACCAAATTTTTGCTGCAAGGGGGGGTCAAGTGCCTTTTACTTCAATATCTTGTACTCCAACAATACCAGAAGGCTTACTTGACATTCCAGCTATAGGACCTCATGGACAAATTGTTGGATCTTATGGGGATTATAAAGAAGAATGCCTAAAGCTTTTTGATGCATTAACAGATGTGTACATTCAAGGAGATCAAAATGGAAAGCTCTTTGCATTTCCAAAACATGAAATAAAAATTAAGAAAGAATGGATTAAAGAGTTCGAAGCCTCCTATTTGAAATTAATGGAAGAAGTGGCAACTATGGGGACTCCCTATTTCCTTAATATGTGTCCTGACTGGATGCCTGATGAGATACATAGTCAATGTTGTAGAAAATTCCTAAGTGGAAATGAAATAATTAGTAGATGTATTTTAGACCCAGAAGAACGAAAAACTGCAAATGTATGGGAAAAATATGTAACAATTGGTTCACTTCAAAGCGTTAGTTTAAACCTACCAAGATATGCCTATTTCTCTCGAAATGAAGAAGATTACTTTAAAATATTAGATGAAAAAATGGAACTTTGTGCTAAAATTCTGATAAAAAAATGGAAGCTAATCGAAAAAAGATTAAAATCTGGGCATTTACCACTCTGTAGTGGCACAATTAATGGAGAACCCATATTTAAATTACAAGATCAAAACCTTTCAATAGGTTTTACTGGATTAAATGAAGCTGTAAAAAGTATAATTGGAGATGAGCTACATGAAAGCGACACAGCATATAATTTTGGAAAAAAAATATTGAATTATATGGTAGCTAAATGTAATTCCATGACGGAACGAGATGGATACTCGTATTCTCTTTGGGAGCAACCTGCAGAAAGCAGTTCAGCTCGTTTTGCTAAATTAGATTTAAAACACTTTCCTAAGAAAGCGATTCCCCAGTCGAGTGGCAGTTCTGCGTATTATACAAATTCAGCACATTTTAGGTACGATGCGGACATTCCATTGTCCGAAAGAATTAAGAAGCAGGGTAATTACCATCCTATCGTAAGTGGTGGTGTTATTACACACATATTTCTTGGAGAGCAAAAACCTGACATTCAAGGATTATGGGAGCTCACAAAAAATATTTGTCTTAAAACTAACACAGCATATTTCGCATATACACCAGACTTTACATACTGCCCACATTGTCGAAAGATGTTTCGAGGGGGTAGCTTTACCTGTCCTCAGTGTGGATCCCAGGACGCCAAAGTCTACTCTCGAATAACCGGCTATTACAGTGAAGTAAATAGATATAACGCAGGAAAGAGAGCAGAATGGGAAGCCCGAAAACGACAGAATTTCCCATTAGTAATGTAACTTGCAGAAATAAATGAGAAAATTACAAAAATAACTGGGAAATAGCCATATAAATAATTAGAAAAAATAATAAAAAAATAAAGATGGGGTATTTTTATAAATGAATGAAGAATTATAAAGCTTTTCAACTCTCTTCGTTTATAAAATCTTTCTACCCGCTTTTTTTTATATTTCACCTTCTTTTTCATTGAGATATAATGCGTTAATTTAGGATTTTTATCGGTCTTGAAGGAATCACGATTGAGTGCAATTATTTCAATCGGATCATTTAGATTCTTTCTCAAAATATATTTAAGCTAAACATCATTATTATAACACATGGTTGGAAGAAAGAAAAGGGTTTATGGACCGCTCTGGAGACCCATCGAAGCTCAGAGCGAGAGCGGAGCCCGGTTCTCGCTAGGGGAGATCCAACTCTTTTGTCCTGTGTGCGGGAGTCCAAAAGTCGGTCCGTATGGAACGCACGGCAGAGAATCCACCCGTGTTGAGACGTTTCAATGCAAAAATCGTAATTGTCCACATGTAAAAAATCATAAAGTGGGCAAGCAGTTTGTTTTAACCACTTCCTATCAATTCAAGGAGTTAATATTTGAT
>JAHQWS010000224.1 GCA_029856295.1 Promethearchaeia archaeon | reverse complement strand
GGCTAATATTTGTTCCGTAGTAAGTTCTGTTGAAATTCCAATAAGCTGTATTTTCGTATTCATAATGATAATAATCTGGTCCATATGCCTTTGTTATATTAAATGCATCAAGATATAGCGTGCCATTAAGAGAATTATCATTATTATAAACATTAACTGTTATCGTCCAGTTTTTGGTTACAGTAATATCAGCTAAATTATAACATGCAAATTCTAACTCGCTTTCCTCAGTTATAGTGGTGTCTCTGCTAAAAACCGAAAAATTTCCACATCTCTCTCCAAGAAGAGAATCTGGCAGCCATTGTTTATTAGCAGCGAGAGCAAGTATAGTATATCGATCTCCACCATAAGCATTACATAGCTCTGGAATATCATAGGTCAATGTAGAAGCGGTATCATTATGTGATACTAATTCAATCTCACCAGCAAAATTACAATCGAATACTCTTAGAACTTCTAAAAGATCTACGCCTGTAATTGGGATCCCCGAAGGATCATTAAAAGTCACAGTTTCAAGTCGTCTTTCATACCATTCATCTTGTTGTGAGGTTTGTTCATATTTCTTTATAAAATCCAAGATTTCTTTTAATGTAATTTCTACCGCATCGCCCGTTTCATTGTAAAGAATAATTTTTGATGCATTAGGAGCTGTACTCCAATCGTCTGGCAATCCAGAACTATATGTAGGAGGAGTTTCAATAAATATATATGTAGTCTCTTCATCCGTTTTTTTTATAGTTTTTGTAGGTGGATTAACATACAAGAATCCAACCCAACCTGCCACAGCAACCATACCAATTAATAGAAAACCTATTATGCCATCCTTAGATTCCATTTTTTATTCACGTTTGTATTTTTTCTTTATTTTTATTGTTAAATTTCGATATGTATACATAGAAATAACGCTAGAATATTTATAAAAGTTGCTGAAAAGGCAGAAAATAATTACTCTTAACAAGATAGTAAATTAAATTTGTTGATTAGAAAATAGAACCATGATTCTGCTTGAATAACATTGGAAGTGATATTTCCATGGGTCAGCATGGCTCCTTTAGGGAATCCTTTTAGCCCTCCAGAATATTGTAGCATAGCTAGATCATCTCCAGTTACATTAACATCAGGAGGATTTGGTTTTGTCTCCCGTAAAATATCTTCAAAAGTGGATTCACCGCCTGTTGGATATTCAGGTTGGGTCATTGGGTCAGGAGATAAAAACGGTGAAAGATTGCTATAAAATTTATGTTTTACTCCAGTTTGTTCAATAATAGGATCAATCATCCCGCTAAATCCTTCCCAACCAATATATACTTTAGCTTCACTGTCATTTAATTGCCTTTTAATCTCAAGACTCTTAAATAATGGAGATGTATATGATACTATTCCCCCTATTTTTAAAATGCCATAATAGTAGCATACAAACGCATGATTATTTGTAAAATGGATAGCAACACAAACTTCTTTTTTAAGTCCGAGTTCTGTTAATTTTGTTGTGACGCGATACACAATATCAAGCAATTGCTTGTAAGTTAATTCGAAACCCATAAAATAAGTAACTATATTATCTGGATAGGTTTTGACACTATCTTCTAGAAAGTCTACTAAAGTTTTTTCTGGAATGTCAATTTCTTTCGGTACGCCTTCAGGCCAATATTTATAGTATATTTTTTGATCTGATATAAATTAATGCAAGTAAATTATCCATTTATTATTTGTTGATTATAACTCCTAAAGATTTATTTGTCAAAATAATATGGTTCTAAAACTCTATAAATGACTCAATAATCATTGGAAATATTTTTCAAAATAGAATTTTTACTAACCGGTCCGAATTCAAGAGATCTTCTTTCTATTACAATATTTAGATTTTCAATTAATTGTTCTGCAAAATATTGAAATGAAAATTGAAAATCAGGATTTATTCGAAAATATTCTTTCAGAAATATATTAATTAGTTCGGTTTTATGTATTGGTTCAAACATTTCAAATATTCCTGGATCGGTATCTAGAATGGCACAGCATATCCATGCTAAATCATCAAGATAATTTCCCTCATAAGATTCTTCAAAATCAAACCCATATATCGTTTCATTGCTAATATCAATGATAAAATCTCTCAGACGGGTATCTCCTTTGTTTAAAACAATAATCTTGGAAGAATCACTCTTATTCACAATGTTCTGACTATGCAGTCGAGCTATCCACGCAGCTAATTTATGAATGCTAAGAACCACTAAATCAAGAACACTCGGATTTAATTCATCCAACTTGATTTTATTAACTAAATTATTGTTGATAACATCACATAAATTTATACCGTTAACCTTTTCAAGTATTAAATATGGATTTTCATAGAATAAAACTTTTGGAATTGATAGATTCTGCTTTTCTAATTTTTTATATGTATTATACTCATTTTCGGCATAATCGGTTCGAAAAACTTTCAGAATTACTTCTTTTGGAAATCTTTTCGGCTTTTTATTAAATATTAAATCATACACAAAATTCTTTTTACTTTTGTATTGATTTAAGGAGAAATATTCTTCTTCTAAGGCTAATTCAGGGATTTCGTTTTTTAAATCACTTATTAACTTCTTTTTAATCTTCTCAGCAACCATTTTCAACATATTAATTTCTTTAAGTGAACTATGAAAATTAGAGGATTAATCATCTCTAAGATAAATATATTTGGTAATTAAGATAAACTCTTTTATGCATTCTTTCTATTAATAAATTGATTTTTTCTTGATTTTTCTACGTTCCAAAATGTTTTCTGGCGAGTAATTTGATGGGCTTGAAGATTCTCATGTCTATTCCTGTCATACCAATATCATTCGTAAATCCCATATATGCTTTATCAAAATCTTCTATTAGTAATTCAAGTTTCTTTCTTATGACAATAGATTTTTCCTTTACTACTAAAGCAAAAACAACTTTCTCATTACTATTCATCTTTAAAATTAATATTCTGTCACCGTGATCGATTGTTTTTACCTCTTTTTTTCCCTTAACTATTTCCTTTAAAATATTTTTTACTCCGATTATACCGCCAGCTTTCAAATCAGCCGGAACATTTTTATCTCCAAGTTCATCCTTTTCTTTAATAAACCTATGTTCATATAATAAAATTCCTGAATCATGGATAATGTACATGTGGATTAAAAATTTTTTCCATTCCTGTTCTTTACTAGGCAATGTTTCTCTCATATTTAATAGAAATATCAAGCAAAATATACAAGCCATAAAGACTGTACCGGATAATACATTTTCAGCAAGAATTCCATTTAAAATAAATATCGGAATAGAAATTCGGAGATATAAACCAAGCAATATTCCCATTCCAATTAATAGATAAGAAAAAGACAATGATTTTCCATATTTATCGCGTGTGGTTGAATCTCCAATTAATAACGGTACGCACATTATAAGTGCGATGTATGCGCTAAATACTATAGCATAGGGAAAATCTGCTGTTCCAAATTGGAAAGTATGAACATAATTTGCGAAGCCTAGAGCAAGGATGACATAAGATAAAGCGCCTATTCTTCCAAAATAGTCAAATATTATCCCAATTAAAAGGGATGCCATCATAGCAAATATTATGATGATCATAAATATAAGTGCTATATTTCCACCTAGAGTATGTGTTAATAACTCTAAAGTTCCTTCAGTTGGAGAAGCTAAACCTGCTGTTAGGCTAAAAAACAAAAAAAACAAATAATATTTGATTAAATCAACATTAATACGTTTTTTTTCATATTTCCTTAGTCTCTGGAAAATTATATTAATTCTTTTCTCATTATAATGTAAGAATATAATTGTGATTATGATAAATGCAATAGGAAAAACAACCATAAAATTAAATATTAAAGTGCTAAACACAACGGCAATAACCAAAAAACTGAATATAAATAGAAAGGACCACACTCTTGCGCATTCTATTATGGTAGTTTTGAGAAGAATTAATTTACCATTAACCATTAGAGCCACGGTTATTAAAAAAACATTCATTATAAAAAGTAAATTTAAAATCATGTATAATTCAAATAAAACAAATGAGAATTGCATAAACGTCGTAATTAGCGAGAAAATTAAGACGCATTTAATAAAGTATATGGGGTGTTTTATCCGATCTGCTATAAATATGGATACAATTAGGCCAATTA
>JAHQWS010000223.1 GCA_029856295.1 Promethearchaeia archaeon | reverse complement strand
GCTATAATGATTGGTGATTCGATCGTAGATGTTTACGCTGCAAAAAAAGCAAATATCTCAGCATGTTTAGTAAGAAGAGATAGACATAAGTATCCCGATGGTTATGGTGCTTGGGAATACAACCCTGATTTTGTTATTGAGCAATTAAACGAAATACTCAACTTATAATTACCTTAAAATTTTGGTAAATAGATTAAGTGCTCTTATTTATAAAAAAAAACTAATTTTTGATATTATTCTTTTAAATTTATCTGAGATTAAAAATTTTTACATAGTTCCATGGCTTTATATTATAGAAAGGTTGAGTAATTGAGAAATTTATTTCATAAAATGACCTTGATCAACCATACCCTTAGAATATTCTTCAAAACCAAGGCTTTTTATGAAAGAATACGGTATCCTATTATCCTTATAGACTTCACATCTAAGCTCCTTAGCTCCTTTTTTTTTAATATGGTCCCATGCAGCCATTGCTAAAATAGTGCCTAACCCTTTATGCTGGAACTTCGGTAAAACACCTAAACCTCCAATTATACCAACTTCGTTATTTTTTCCTTCAAAATCTAAGAGAATGAAACCAGCATCCTTGGAATCGATGCTTGCAATTAAAAATATAGATGTGGGGTCTTTAAAAATTTTTAAGAATGTGTCTTTGCCCACCTCCCTTATTGGCATTGGACTTGAATGCCATGCAAGATCATACACTTTCATTATGTGTTCAATATCTTCTTCGCTTGCTTCGCGAAATTTAGCATGAACCACATTATGCTCAGTTTTCTCTCTTAATGAATCCTCAAATTCCTTTGTTATCTTATCAACTGGTAACCTCATTTGGATATAATTCACACGATTGTAAAATAGTTGCGTTACTCCATCTACAACATGTTGAAAAGCACTTCTAACTTTATCTTTTTTAAGGCTAAAACGGCTCTTGGATTGATCATCTGACATTTATATCAAAATGTATTTTTATTTTTTTATAGATATTTCAAAGTGTGGTATTATTAGTTGAAATAAAACTATAATTTGATATTTGTTATTTTATTATTTATATTCTCCTTTTATAAACTCAAAAGATGGTTCCTTTAAAGCATTTCTTCGAAGCCAAGACCTTTGATAAATGCATATGGAATTTTATTATCCTTATGAACCTCACATCTAAGCTCCCTAACGCCTCTCTCTTTGAAGTAATTCCAAGCTGCTATTGCGAGAGTAGTACCCAAACCTTTATGTTGGAATTGAGGTAAGACTCCTAATCCATTAATTACGCCAATATCGTTATTTTTTCCCTCAAAATGGATGAGGATAAATCCACCATCAATAGAATCGACACGAGCAATTAAAAATATAGTGTTGAAATGTTTTTGGAATTTTAAAAAAGTTTCTTGACTAACCTGTCGAAATGGCATTGAAGTGGATTGCCATGCTTTACCATATATCTTAAATATTTTTTCACTATCTCCCTTTGTAGCTTCTCGCATCTCCGCATGAACTACACTATGTTCGATTTTTTCTTTCAAAGAATCTTCAAATTCTTGTGTAATTTTTTCAACAGGTAGCCTCATGTCAACATAAGATGGACGTTCTTCAAATACATCTAGAATCTCTGTGGTAATATTTTGAAAAGTGTCTCTAATATTTTTTCTGATCTGATTAAACCAATCTTCGGATTTAGGTTTAGTCATGATAAAAAATAAAGAAATGAAGTAATATAAATATCTTTAGCATACATTATTAATCACTAGTTTTTTTTTCCGAGTACCATTCCGATGATCTCCACAATTGTGATTCTTCTTCCATAAGTAGGTCCCCTTTTGCATCCTTTTCTATTACTTTGAAAAGCTCATCGCATATATCCGGATTGTCATCTGCTATGTTTTCATTCCAATATGGGTCTTTTGATAAATCAAATAATTTTTGGAAAATCCTATTATTCGATGTAATTAATGCGTAATGATCATCTTTATATAAAGTAAACGCATGAAATCCACAGGTAATATAATCCCGATGTTCTAAAACTTGATCATCTTGTTCAGCAAAAATAGAAAGGTCTATTCCATCAAAAACTTCCGGCTTGTCTTGATTTAAGAATCCAAAGATTGTTGGTAAAATATCATGATCATAAACATAGGGGGATCTAATTCTTTTGGGACCATTTAAATTGCCCGGTGGTTTAATCATAAAGGGTATATCAACCAATTCAGGATATATATTCATCGGAATTTTACCTGTAGCATTATGTTCTCCAATGCTATGTCCATGATCGCTTATTAATATAATTAATGATTCATCATATAATCCAACTCTCTTTAGTTCATCAATAAAATATCCGAACCAATTATCGCACATCGAAACTTCTCCTGCATAACAACCTCTCATATATTTCAGTTCCTCTTCCGTAAGGTAGTTGAGATCCCTTCGATAAGCGGGTGTAATAATTTTATTACCGCTATAGTGTTTCTCTATATAAAGATCACGATATTTCTGAGGTGGATCCCAAGGTTCATGCGGATCAAACTCATCAATAAGACAGAATACCTTTTTGAAATCTAATGTATCCCTCACAAACTCTACCGCCTTACTAAACGTTTGCCCGGGAAAATAGTCCGTCTCCTCTTTTCTTCCTTGAACATTAGAAATGTGAGTTTTTAACACACGTCTCTGATATGCTCTGCCGGCAAGCTCTTTAACCGAGTGTTCTTTAAGTAGTTGTTTGAGTTTGCTACTTCCTTCACGAAATATTGCTCTAAATTTATCACCCTCATGGCCTCTTATCCAATTCCATTGATCGAATCCGAGATGAAAATTCATATTTGGCTTAAATTGGTGGTACGCACTTGTAATAAATGATGATACAAATCCCTGCTTTTTCAAATATTCCGCTAAGTGGGTCTGTTGAGTGGGGATCGGATGCCATCCCGGAATTTTGACAATATCATCGGTTCTGAGTTCCGGCCTCTTATGGTTAAAGGGAAAAGTTCGTATACCGGTATGTATAGCTCTCCGAACAGTAATAGTGGGCAATGATTCAGGATACGCCTTATCAAATACAATAGAATCTTTTGCAAAAGCATCAAAATGAGGTGTTTGTATCCAATCATTTCCATACGTCTTACCTGTATGGTCTTTTCGCAATGTGTCAAATATTATTAGGAATATTCTCATACTTAGGCAAATTATTAATGATTTTTAAAAATTTTTTATATTGAATAAAAATAGGAAAATTAGTCAAGGATGGTTTAAAGACCCATCTCAACTAATTTTGTTTTATTTATAAGTGCCTTTTCTTCAGTTATAGAATACATAATTGCAAAGATGATGATAGACACTACAGCAAGGGCAGCCGGGATTAAAGATACATTTAATTTCAATCCTAATCTAGCAAGCTCAGTTTGATTTGCTCTTTTTTCAGGGGTATATCCTGTTAAAGTCCAGACTACAACAAAAATAAGACTTTGAAAGAAATATGTAAAAGCAGAAAAAACGCGAAAGATTCCCGCATATGAGGCTTCCTCTCGCTTACAATTTGTAACAGCAGCATTATCAATTGCCTGTGCTTGTACCATCTTATTAACAATCCCCCAATTGCCGCCCCAGACTATACCCATGAAAGCACTCATAATGACGTATCCGGTATAATCGATAACGAAGAAGAATGCGAAAAATCCAATAGCAGAAAAACTCAAGCCTACAATATACAATTTTTTTGCACTAATTTTCCTCGACAATTTCACCCAAAAGGGTATTGAGCCTACTGCGCTGGCAATAAGTAATAGACCCGGTAAAACCATTACTTCTATTCCTAATCCAAGATAATGGAGCACAAAATAATTCATTCCTCCTATATAGCAAAGCCCTCCAGTGCCCCATATAAGGAACGCAATAATTAGTCCCATCCAGTTTTTATCTTTAAAGATTCGTTTAACGACTTTTTTTACAGACTCGTGTTCTTTCGCTTCTTGATCTAACCTTAATCTCATTTGTTTCATTTCCTCTGATTCTTTAACACCCCAGATAGCGTAAGGTATTGACACTAAATAGGTTAATGCGATAATAAAGATCGCTGCACCGATAAATGCGATTGATTCAGTTGCTCCACCTAAGCTTGCAATGATTAATGGGATAGAAATAGCAGCTATTAGCTGAGCCACTAAAGTAAAAAACATCCCAATACCTAAAACTGTCGACCTTTGATCTTCGTATCGGAATAAATCTGGGAAGAGAGCTTCTTGACTTATTTCACGGAGGGTAGCGAAGGTTTCAAATAAACACATCATTACAGTTATCCATATAACAGTAATAACTACAGAGGTAGAGATCGGAATAAAAGCTAAAATAAGAGGTATTGGGGCCAGTATGCTTCCAATTATAATCCATGGATAGCGCTTTCCGTATTTTTCGGTAAATCGTTTTGATCGATCTGTATAATACCCGATAAGCGGATCGTTAAAACCGTCAACAATGGAAAAAATAAGGTAAATAATCGGAATAATAAATATAGGAATCAAAAGGACTGTCACGGCATAAAATTGAAGGGATCCCCATAATCCAAACAACAGTATGTAAAATGAAGAAAGTGCAAATCCAATCTCTTGCTTTTTATCGGGCCGTTTAAACATCTTCCCGGTATATTCTTCATCTTCAGAAGACAATACTGTCATGAGGGTTATGTATCATTTAATTTGTTTTTAAAGTATAATTTTAATTATTTTAATTAATTGTATTTCCTATTTTTAATTTTTTTATAAAAGTTAGAGTTCTTTACAAAAAAGTTATGTGCGAGTATTGAAATAATCGTAATATAAAAAAAATCATTGAAAAAGTTATTATAATGTAAAATCCAAAATAGTATTAATAATAAAAATTAAAAAAAAATGAAAGAATATGACAGAATCAACGATAGAACCGGATATAGAAAAAGCCTTTAAAAGGCCCGATAAAAAGACTGAAATATATTTCTCTTTAAGTAGTTTTTTCGGCATATTGATGTTTGGGTTGTGGGGGCAAATTCAATTCTTTTCCGTTGCAGTTCTTTTGATACCAATATTATGGATACCGTTAATGTATCTTACTTATTCAATTGTAGACGGATTCAATGATCCGATCCTCGGATATCTTACAGATCGTTCCAAAAAATTTACGAAAAAATATGGAAAGCGTTTTCCGTGGATTATGATCGGAGCTATTCTCGGGCCGATACCGCTCCTTTTAGTTTTTATTCCGATCTCGGACTCAATACTTATTGCCGCTATATGGATTACGATCATGATGTGCACATATGAAAGTTTTGCCACCTTGCGAGAAATTAGCCATCAATCCCTTTTTCCTGATTTATTCCGATATGATGATCAAAGAGCTGCTGTTAGCGGAATTACAATGCTCATAACTGTTGTAGCCCAAGTCTTCGGAGCCATTGCTATTCCATTAATTATCGCAAGTTTAGGTGGGGTAACTAATCCTGCCGCTTTTTTAGGGGTTGCTATTTTCGTTACCATAATTTGTTATATCTTAATATTTCCATATAGCAGAGGAGTTCGTGAAACACCAGAAATGAAAGAACTGAGAGTAAAGTTAGATCAAGAGATCAAAGAACACGAACCAGTAATAAAAATCGTTAAACGAGTCTTAAAAGATAGAAATTGGATGGCGATAATAGTCGCATTTCTTTTATGGGGGATCGCAGCATTATGTTTCTCTGCAGGAATGGGCTTTTTCATACTGCACGGCCTGGGTTTAGGCATAGAAGTAATGATTCTACCAAATTTATTGGCCCTCGCATTTGCTCTTATCTCAGTCCCTCTTTGGGTTAAATTACCGAGAAAAATTGGCATGAAGAAATCATATATACTTGCTCTCGCCTCAGCTGCATTCGTATACCTTGCATTCTTTTTTGTAACTGACTATTGGGGAGCTGTAATTGTATATGGTCTTATCGGTATAAGTTATAGCGCCTGCTGGGGAATAATTTTTAATATAATTCAAGCTGAGGGTATTGATAACGCTGCTGCAAAATCGGGTAAAAGAGATGAAGGAACTTACATTGGAATTTTACGGGTCTTTTCGGCATTTATCTATTTTTTTCAAACACTTATCTTTGCAATTGTATGGGGATATTTTGGCTACGAGCCCGCAAAAGGTCCTAATCAAACCTCTCCTGCTATTTTTGGGTTAAAATTCGCTATGTCAATAATCCCGTTTATAATTGCGCTAATAGGTATAGCTTTATTCTATATTATGTATCAATTAGACAAAGAAGACGCAATAGCAAATAAAAGGAAATTATTAGAACTGGGGATTTAAACCAAACTAAATCAAATATTTTAAAAACTTTTTTTTTATATTTAAATACAAAAATATCTATACTAATAATCTAAATAGTCATTGTTCTCTTCTCTATTGTATAGTAGGCCGGCAACGGACGATTAAAACTGCTCTCTAATTTAGCAGTCGAATTATTTATTCTTAGATATTTTTCCTAATTTGTTCATAAAAAACAAGATTTTAATATAAAAGTTATTATATTCTTTATATTATTCTAAAAAATTAATCTATAACAAGGGGTTATTAACTTTAATTAATAAGTGAGGTTAGAAAATTTTGACCATCATTCAAGTGACTTGCCCTTCTTGTAAAAAAAAAGGGAATATTGAAATTTCAGATGAAGCTATAAAAAATGTGTCGCGTGGACTTCTCGCAATTAATGTTGCGTCCGAAATAGTCTGTGATCATTCTTTTATCGCATATGTAGATAAAAATCTTTCAATTAGAGATTATTTTATTGCGGATTTTCAAATTGAAATCCCAGATATTGCTCCAACTGAAGAGCCTGAAGCGAAAGAACTAATTTCGATAGATACATTAAATTTAGATGCAATTAAGCTTAATATATCCGCGAATTTAGTAACTCATGTTCTTAAATCAATTTTTTATAACAAGAAAATAGCGATAATCTCAGATTTATCCTTTTTAAACGATCATATCTTTAATTTCTTTAGGCAATTAATTGATGGTTCCTTTGATGCATACATATCAGTAATCTCAGAAGATGAGTATAAAAGTAATAAAAAGAACTATAAAGAACATATAGTTCTTGATGGGAAAAAAGTTGTTAGAGATGAGGAGAACATCATCAATCCTAAAAAATTGAAAGTAGAAAAACAAATGGTTAGCAATTTTTTTATGGAATTTGATCCAACATCAAGCTATTTTGGACTAAAGAACGAAATACGTAAAACTTCCCGATTATCACAATCCATAGTTGATTTTGCTAGTAAATTTAAAAATGATTTAACCATTGATTCGGAGTTAATAATTGATCATATAGAAAAGGAATTTAATTTTAAAATAGATAGATCTTACTTAGAATTTTTATTAGAGATTGTTAAAATAAATTTTGGCGTTACAAACATAAGAGCTATTGGAATTAAAGATTATTTGAAATATTCTACGACTAGCTTTAGACCAAAACTATAATTATATTCCCAAATACATATTTGGGATCTTTACGTTATATTTTAGAAAAAAAAAAAATAAAGTAAAAAATTTTGAAATTTCAAACTACTCTTTTATTACGAGTTTAGCTATCCTTCTCGGGAAAAGCCATCCCATATAGCTAAAAATGGAAGATATCACTCGAAGTGTTCTTGTAATAATTATTATTAATGCGGTATCAGGAAAAAACATCCCAATTAATCCAGAAATGGTACCTATAATCATAGAAAATAATAGAAAACTTCCTTTCCATTTGATTACTGGTTGGTCTGAACGCAAGCATCTGGTTATAAAGATTGACATTGTGATTATAAGTACTACAATTACAAATAATAAGAAACTACTAATGTATAAAAACGCCTCACCAGTTATTTTCCCTGTTCTACGTCCCAAACTTTCTGGATTAGTGAGTAAAAAATACAACAGAAAACTGTCGTATAGAGCACAAATTATTACGAAGATCAGCAAGATTTTTTTTACCGATTTTGGATATACGAGGATGGCAAATGAATATATCCAAAACAGTAATCCAAGCGGGACTAACAAATGAAAAGATAAGTGAAAGACGAGTTCTGGCTCGTAATTAAACAGGATAATTAAAAAAAAGGTAATTGAACTTGACCAGTACACTACAGAACCAAAAATTAAACTAATACCCACTGTAAGAAGTTCCTTTCGCTTATAAGAAAAATATTTCCAAGCAATTATAATTCCCACAATTATACCAATTACAGTTGCTAATGTCGTAAAAATACCATTTATAATGTCTAAACTTGTTAAATCACTTATTACCATAATAAGCCTCTGTTAGTTATTTATCATTAAAGTGAATTTTTAGATATATAAATATAGTAGGAGGATTATTTAATATTTGCATTTTTCAGTGTTCTAGATTGGAGGTATTAAAATTTACATTTAATAAAGGCAATCTCTTTTCACATGGCTCTCTGCTTTTTGCAAATTCTTTCGCATTAACTTTAAAATTAGCTCTAATTTTATGTCTTTTAGAGACTCATCATCCCATAAATTATTCATTTCATCAGGATCTTCTTTAAGATTGAATAATTCTCCGTATTCACGAAAAATTGTAATCCGCCATTCATCGGTAATTAAGCTTCTTGTTTTTTCATTTATATATTCATCATCCATTTCAACCAGAATATTTTCATTAATTTTTTCATCTGGGTTTCTTAAAATTGGAATCATGCTTCTTCCTTGCATTAAGTCAGGTATGGGAAAACCTGCAAGCTCCAAAATCGTCTCTGGAATATCAATTGAACTGACTAATGATGAGCATACTTTATTCTTTAAACCATTGGGGATCTTCATAATAAAAGGAATATTGATTAAACCTTGGTATAAAAACGGTCCTTTAAAAAAGAACTTATGTTCTCCCCCTAAATCTCCGTGATCAGTCGTATAAATGACCACAGTATTCTCTGCTAAACCTGTTTTTTTTAATACATCTAAAATTTCTCCAATCGCATCATCAATCATTTTTTCCATTCCATAAGATGCAGCAATAACTCGTTTAGCATCCAACTCCGTTAAATCTTTCGCTTTTGGAAAAAGAAGCCGTACCGTTCCTTCAGTATTTACTAATTTTGAATAATGTCTTTTATTCAATGATGTGCTATTTTCATGGTTATCATTAAATGAACTGGGAAGGATAATATCTTCTGGTTTAAACATGTCAAAATATTTTCCTGGTGGACTGAAGGGATGGTGTGGATCACCAAAACTACAAAACATGAAAAAATTATCCTTAGGAAAATAACCATGAGCAAATCTCTCCAAATATGCAATAGCGTGCTCTTTTACAAATGTGGTTGAATACAACTCTTCTGGGATATCATGGTTCCACACTTGCAATTTCATAAAAGAGTGCTCTTTATTAGGGTTCATTAATTTGGCAAATTTCCTTAAAAGGTCTCGTTCTGTATCCTCCGGATCAATGTTTAACTTTAATTGTAAATTTTCATCCAAATTAATCTTTGATACGACCCAATTTAAATAATCAGGATGTCCGCATAGAATTCCATGTCCCGATACGATTTTAAATTCTTCCAGTCCAAAATAAGGGATATGATTGGTTAATATTTTATAATACTTAGGAAGAGCAAATTCTTGGCTTTCGAGTTCCTCATTAAATTGCTTATTTGTTGCCCCGAAATAGTTTAAATGAATTTTTCCAAAGTTGGCTGTATGATATCCGTTTTCTCTTAAGATATCCACAAATGTCCTTGTCCCTTGGGGCAGATTTCTACCGTTTGTCGTGACTCCGTGAACAGAAGGATATTGGCCGGTAAAAATAGTGCTTCTATTTGGCATGCATATAGGATTATTACAATAAAAATTGGTAAATGTAATCCCCTCTTTTGAGATTTTATCAATATGAGGTGTCTTCAAGACCATATTATCATTATAACAGCTTAAATGGTCCTTTCGTTGTTGGTCAGTAAAAATAAATAAAAAATTCAATTTTTCGGTCATTACTAGCCTTCCATTTCTGTAGGATTAAGGTCAAGATGTAATTAAATTATCTGATTATATAAAAACAAGAAAAAATAAAAACTTTTGAATTATGTAATTTAATTCTTTATCTTGTTAAAATAAATAAAAAAAGTTAGCTAAAGGGCTCTAATTCTAATTTTCTTAGATCATCATAAAATCTCTTCATTTCTTCAATATTTGAACGATTGAATCAAAGAATATTATTAGAATTTATTTATTTTATCAAATCCACGCCTATTCCAATGTATTTTGTTATATACCCATCTCCAGAAATTAAATTGCTGAATTTTGTTGCTTCAGGAGTTTTCGTAATCAGGGTTTGGTTCCGGGATCTTGGCTTCAACACGTTTCTTCCAGTCCTTAAGCAATATCTTGAGGTGAGATGTTATGTCGGGTAATTCTTCGGCAATATTGTGTTTTTCACTGATATCATTTCTCAAATTAAATAGTTCAACGCTTCCATCCTCGAAGAATTCGATTAACTTGTAGTCACCAGCCCGTACTGATGACCCAGGTGTTCCTCCCTGATTTCCATAATGAGGAAAATGCCAAAAAATTGCTTCGCGATTCAATGTACTGTTGGATCTTAAAAGAGGCACTAAACTTACACCATCTCTATGTTGTTTAGGCATTAGGTTCAGACCAGCCATCTCTAAAATCGTTGGATAGAAATCTGGACTTGTAACAGGACATGTACACACGCTATTAGGGACGATAACTCCTGGCCATTTGATGATAAGAGGCTCACGGGTCCCTCCTTCATACATCCAGCCTTTACCTTCGCTTAGAGGGGCATTACAGGTTGGAGAACCTTCTGCTGTTGCCAAACCTCCGTTATCTGATGTGAGTATTATTACAGTATTGTTTGTTTTATCTAAGTCCTCGATTGTCTTGATTAATCGTCCGATATTCTCGTCAAGTTTTTCAATCATACCCGCATATGCTGGATTCGATTGTAATAGTCGACGTTTGATACGGTACTTTTTCTTATGTTCACATGGGAAGTAGGGTCCTTCTTCGAATGTTTTTATATTGTCAAGACCAAGATCCTTAACCTTTTTTTTATACTTTTCTTTATAGCTCCTCGGAACTTGGATAGGAATATGAACCGCATAATAAGAAAGATGTAGGAAAAAAGGACTATCTCCATTTGTCTTAAGAAGTTTAATTGCCTCATCAGTAAGCCGATCCGTAAGATATTCACCTTTAGGACCGTCCTCAAGTTTGGGATTGCCATAGGGACTAAAATATCCTTTCATCGGCAATCCCCAATGACAGCCTGCGATATTCACATCAAAACCATGATGTTCTGGCCAATAGGGTTCACCTCCAAGGTGCCACTTACCAACATGATAAGTACGATAGCCTGTTTCTTTAAGTGTACTAGCGATGGTTTTTTCTTTCAAAGGAAGGTGATCAATATAGGGGGCAAATAACAGTTTGCCCTTCGCATGATCTCCGATAAAGGTAGTTATTCCTAGTGTGGCAGGATATTTTCCAGTCAAAATACTTGCCCTAGTGGGAGAACATACTGGACACGCAGCATAAGCATCAGTAAAACGTATCCCCTCTTTAACCATAGCATCTAAGTGAGGTGTCTCGTAGAATTCACTTCCATAACAACCAAGGTCCTTCCATCCCATATCATCAATCAGTATAAATACAATATTCGGCTTTGTCATCTTTTTCCATTTTTCATATTAGATTTTAATTTTATGACTAGTATATAAAAAAGTAAAGAATTTTGATATTGTAAGCTTTAAAGTCCTAACTCTAACAACTTTTCTCTATTCGATTGTGCTTCTTCTTTAGTAATTGTATATGTAATAACAAAAACTATTATTCCAAGTACAACAAAAACAAATGGAACAAGGGAAATAATAAGCTTTAGACCGAACTTGGCAAGTTCCGTTTGATTAGCACCTCTTGCTGGAACATACCCAGTAACAGTCCACACTATCGCAAAAATGAGAGTTTGAAAAAACCATGAAAATGCAGAAAACACTCGCAAAACACCCATATAACTGGCTTCTTCGCGTATACCTGTTTTTACGACAGCATTATCAATGGTTTCAGCTTGAACAAGACTGTAAACAACGCCCCAATTTGCGCTATAGCCTATACCTACTAGGGCTATTACAATAATAAATCCAATATAATCTGTTACAAAGAAAAGTAATAGATATGGTATAGCAGAGGCAATTAAACCAGCAAGATATGTTTTTTTTATACTCCAAAGCTTCTTTGGCAGATATACCCAAAGAGGTATTGTAATGATCGCTAATAATAATACTGCTAGCATGGGAAGAATTGTAGCTTCTATACCCAGTCCGAGATAATGAAGTACAAAAAAATTAACTCCCGCTAAAATACAAGCTCCCGCAATTGCCCAACAGAGAAAAGCAAATAAATATGACATCCAATTTCTATCCTTAAATATTCGAATAAGTACTTCCCTCACGGAAACCGAAGATTTTTCTTCCTTCTCTAATTTTGAACGTGCTTCTTTCATTTCCTCGGTTTCACGAACCCCCCAATGTAATGGTAGTATTAGGATATAATTTACTATCGCAACAAATATGACTGCTCCTAAATAAGCATTTGGGTTGTAAGCTCCTCCCAGATTTGCTATAATTAATGGGATGGAAACAGACGCGATAATTTGGCATATAAGTACTATAAACATTCCGATGCCAGCTACATTTGCTCTTTGCTCTAGATCTCTAAACAAATCCGGAAATAATGACACATGGCTTATTTCTCTTAAAGTCAAGAAAGTTTCATATATACACATCATGAGAATTAACCACGCGACAGCTATAATAGCTGCTTCAGGGTTCGACTGAACATCAACGACAGGTACGAAACATAACACGAGAATAATTGGAGATATAATTGCTCCAATCATAATCCAAGGATACCGTTTTCCATATTTAGCCGTAAATTTCTTATATTTATCGGTAAGATAGCCCAATATTGGATCATTTATGCCATCCACTATAGAGTAAATGAGATAAATTATCGGAATAAAAAAAATGGGGATTAAAAGTACGGAGACGGCAAAAAATTGAAGGTATCCCCACATAACAAATAAAAGAATGCTTATAAAGGCACTTATTTGATAATATATTTGTCTTTTTATACCATGCTTTTTAATTGAATTTTCTGAAGAAGAATTTTCTTGATAAGATCTTGATTGACTCATGATATCTTGCTGAAAATTTATTTTTACTAATATTTATATCATGAAAGGATAAATATATTTTTTTAAAATTAGGAGAAAAATTTGAATGAAATATAATAACTTTTTTTAAATTTTACATATTTATTCATTAAGAAGAAAATTCCAAACCATAGATGATTATTTGTTGAATAAACCAAAAAAAAAAACAAGAGCTCGAAGTCCGGAGAAAAAAGCAGAACAGTTTGATAGAATTTTAGAAGAGGGCAAGGAAATGTTCGTTAAATATGGTACACATGGGTTTAGTACACGAGCTTTAGCTCAAAAATTAGGTATGACGCAACCAAATCTCTATAATTATGTGAAGAGTAAAAGGGAATTATGGATTGCCATTAGAACTAAATACTATAATGAATATTTGGAAGGCCTCAAAAAAATAATCAATGAACATCAAGGTTCTTATACTGAACTATTCTATAAAATTTCAGAATATTTTCTTGAATTTTCGAGTGTTGATTATAAAAGATTTCAGTTAATGTACTTAATTTCTGCTCCCCCATCTAAAAAACTGGGGCCTTTAGAAAAATCATACAAACCATTTCAATTAACAAAAATGATTTTAAAAATAACAAAAAAAGCTGTAGAAGCTGAAGAAATAAATAGAAGTACCGCAGTTGAGCTTTTTTATAGTTTATATGCTCATCTATTTGGAGCAGCCAAAGTTGAAGCGGATCTGAAATTACAGAATAAAATTACAGAACCTATTACCGGAGATTTCTATACACTATCTGCTAAGAAATATCGAAAATATATATTAAGAGAAATTCGAGATCGTTTAGAAAGAAGCCGTATTAATAATGAATAAACTAAAAAATAGAATTGAACATTAGTCCATCATCGGTGGGAGAGAAGGGACCTCATTATCTCTCCAATCCGTTGGAACCAGGTATGTCCACCAATGCTCTGGTATTTTTGAATACTCGCCGTATTTTTCTAATCCTGTTGTAAATGCCTTAATATTTTCTTTTGAGACTATTATGTGATTTTCCTGCGGGTAGAAATAAGCACCAAAACCCCCTCTAGAAGTTCCAAGATTGCGGACCATATGCCATACTTCTCTTTCAACTTCTCCCGGCGTATTTAGGGGGTAAATCGACTGAATATTTACACAACCCCACATCATAATTTTTCCCCGGAATTGATTTAAATCAGGGTATCCTGTCATTCGGGGGCTGTCAAGTTCCAGAGCATCTAACCCCCATTCAATTAGTAGAGATATTATACGTTCAATCTTCCCGCAGCAATGCAGATGAAAATTACAGCCGAGATCATGGGCGGTTTCAATAAGAGGTATATAAACGGGTTCCCAAAATTCTTTAAACATTTTCGGACTAAAAAAAGGCCCGGCCTGCTCTCCTAAATCATCATATAATATGAATCCATGGGGTTCTGCATTATATCTTACCCACATCTTTTCAAAGATAATAAATTGTTCAGTAATGTATTCCAATAGATGTTTTAAATTTTGTGTATTTCTCTTATGATCTATGAGCAATTCTGAAAATTCTCTCATATTAGCTGCCATTTGGAAAGGTCCCAGATTTAAGGAACACATCCAATATTTATCTTGTCCCATAGTGTTTTTTAATTTAATAAAAAATGAATAACTATCTTTATCTTCATAGTAAGGTGTATATCTTTTAATATAATCATCTAATTTTTTATAATCCAGTAAAGTTGGTCTACTAGGATGGCCCATAGTAACAACTCCTGCCCGTTTCCAAATCGTACCCCACTCGTCTATTTCCTCTCTGAGTATTATTTCAAGCCATTTATCGAATTCAGGTGATTGTGCCCATTCGGGTCTATCCCAGGTCCATAGTTTTGCCTTAATAATAGAATCATCACCAGCATAGGGAAATAAACCTTTTTCATTTTTATAATGCCCCGGCTGCCAGTGCTTCGAAGGCATTCTAAACATTGTGAATACATCCCCTTCGCAAGAGCTAAAAGCTCTCCAAATAGGAGCCTTGTCCGGACCTTCAAAATTAAGAGCTGCTTTCACACGTTCAATTGAATTTATAACCAACACCATTTAAAACAGAATTTATTAATACTATATAGGGGTTGATGTATTAAAATTTATCATTTATTCTTAATCGAATGGTTTAAAATGATTCATAACTTTCTCACCAAAAATTGATTATTAATCGGATAAGCCTTTTAAAAAACCAACTTTTCACTGAATTAACACAAATTTAATGGTTTAGAAAATGACACTACTTAACGACCTAATCCTTGTATTATTGACATATATGTACGTAGTTTTGACAATTATAATTCCTGTGCAATTGAAAAAGAGAGATAAAATTTCAAAATTTACTGCCCGCAAAACTGTCCATTTATTAGCCGGTCTCAGCATATTGGTTACGCCTTTTTTTACTTATCCTGCTTTCTCCATACTGATAGCAGGTTCTCTCACTGTTCTGGTGTTTTTTAGTTCAAAAGAATCTAAAGTTAAAACACTAAAAGATCTATATGATTCTATTGGCGAAGAAGAGGAAGAACAATTGAAACGAAAATTCCTCCAAGGACCTTTTAACTACTGTCTTTCAATAACTATTCTTGTTACCGTTTTTGTCATCTTTGCTCCCCACCAATTGTATTTTCCGATGGCAGGTATACTTATAATGATAATTGCTGATACTATGGCCTCAGTTGTTGGAAAACGTTATGGTAAGATATCGTTGAAACTTCCATGGACCGGGAAAAGAACGGTTTTAGGCTCAACAACAATGTTCACTTTTTCCTTCCTTTTATGCCTCGGTTCATTTTGGTATTTTGGGCTTTTTAATCCGTTAACCCAGATTCCATTAACTTGGGATATCATATTTCTTTATGCATTTATTACTGCTTTATTGGCGACTATTATTGAAATATTAAGCCCATCAACATATGATGACTTAACAGTTCCAATATTTTCTACTATAATTATATATCTTTTGACTTTTGTCTATTTGTGAAATTTTAATTTTTTTTTTATATTTTTTTATTTAAAAACTGAGAAAATGGAAAATCTACAAAAATCTTTTGATGTAATCGTTGTTGGAGCCGGTACTGGTGGAACTACAGCTGCCCGGTTTGCCGCTCAAAAAGGCTTAGATGTTTGTCTTATTGACAGAAAAGATGGGAACCAGATAGGCGATAAAATTTGTGGCGACGCTGTTGGCTCAGAAATTTTTGGAATCTTAAATATAAATCCGCCCCAAGGTGATGAATTATCTTGTTATATAAAAGGGGCAAAACTCTATCCTCCTAATATGAAAAAATGTTTAACATTAATAGATCCAAAACAAGTAGGGTATATTGTAAATAGATTAGAATTTGGACAAAGACTTTTAAGCGAAGCCCTTGATGCAGGTGTTAAGCAGTTTTTAGATAACACAATGGCGTTGGATTTGCTTTATAAAGATAATTTTGTCTCGGGTTTAAAAGTCCGTTTAAAGAATAGTGAAAAACTAGATCTGAATGCTAAAATAGTAATAGATGCGAGTGGTTTTAATACACCATTAAGAAAACAGGCTAAAAATCCTTTAATTGAAAGAGAGATTTCAAAAGAAGATGCCATTTTATGTTATAGAGAAATTATTAAATTTCCGAAAGAAGATCAAGAGGTCATGGATCCAGAATTTATTTCAATAATTTTGGACCAAGAAAAAGCACCTGGAGGTTATATTTGGTATTTCCCTAAAAATAAATTCTCTCTTAATATCGGTTTAGGAGTTTTTATGGATTATCGGGGAAAAGTGAAGGAGTTATATCAAAAAAATGTTTTCAAAAATTTTATTAAAACATCCAATTATGAAATATTATCCTCTGGAGGTGGAGTTGCTCCTATACGAAGACCAATATGGTCGTGTGCTGATAATGGTTTTATGTTAATTGGTGATGCTGCATGCCATGTTAATCCAATTCATGGGGGAGGAATTGATCCTTCAATGAGGGCTGGATTTTATGCCGCTAATACCGCAGCTGAAGCTATTGAACAAGAAAATCTTTCAATACAAAAATTATGGGATTTTAATTATGAAATCATGACAGGTATTGGAGCAGAGTTCGCAGCTCTAGATTTATTAAGACGAGTTCTTCAAAAACTTTCGAATAATTCATTAAATTTTGGTTTAGAAAGAGAATTGTTATCTGGTGAAGAAATTTTGCAGATATCCTCTACCGGAAGTTTAGATTTATCCTTATTAAGTATTGCTACGAAAGCAATTAAAGGTATAGCGAATCCTAAATTAATGCTCGATTTAAATTACCTAAGAATAAGGATGAATGAAATTATTAAACATTACAAAAATTTTCCAAAAAATATTGAACAATTTGAGGTTTGGAAAATTAAAACAATTGAAATCTACGAAAAAGTAGAGAAAATGACCTATGGTTAAATTAAAATGTAATTACTAATGAAGGAGATATATATGGTTGATATAGTATTAAATAATGAGACCAAAAATACTACATATGAGTATATTATTAATAAACTTAATCAAGATGGAGCTTTGCATTTCTCATTAATAGATCCAGACCCTTTTCGACAAAGCCCGAGTAAAGCCGCTAAAATGGCAATATTAGCTGAACAAGCGGGAACGGACGCCATCTTAGTAGGGGGAAGTACAGCTTTCGATCAAGTTTATGTAGATAAAACAATAGAATTAATTAAAAAAGATGTTGAAGTGCCAATAATCATCTTTCCTGGAGGATTTGCGAATGTTTCCAAGAAAGCCGATGCTATTCTCTTCATGTCTGTGTTAAACTCTAATAATCCTTATTTTTTCATAGGATACCAAGCTCTTGGCTCTTATTTGGTTAAGATGGCAGGTCTTGAATATATTTCAATGGGGTATCTTATAATTGAACCAGGTGCTTCCGCTGGGTGGATTTCGGATGCTAAGCTTCTTCCCAGAAATAAACCAAAATTAACTGCCGCTTACTCGTTAGCAGCAGAAATGTTCGGATTTAAACTCATATATTTAGAAGCAGGTTCCGGTGGAAATAGTATTCCTCCAGAAATAATTAAGTTATGCTCGCAAGTTTTGAATATACCTATAATTGCCGGAGGCGGAGTTCAAACTAAGGAAGATGCTGCGACTTTCGTGGAGGCAGGCGCCGATATTATTGTAATGGGCACGTTTTTAGAAAATAATCTAATGAACGACAATGGAACATCATTGAAAGTCATAATTGATGCAATTAAAGACACTGCTAAATCTTCTAAAAATAAAAGAACTTTCCAAAAAATTTAAAATTCGAAATCGAAATATTTGAGATTTTACTACTCTCCACAATAATTGTTTTGTACATAATTTTCTAATCCTTCTAAAATGCTTCTTGTACCCTCTTTCTTAAATACTGCCATTAAATCATCACGAGTTACCGTAACCCCTCTTTTGGCAGATAAATAACCCATTAAAACAGTAGTAATTGCTTCTTTTGCGTGTTTTGGAGTAAATTCTGGATCGTGATCCTCTAAAATACAGTCTGCAAAGTATTCATCTTCAATTCGCGATGAAATCTCATAATATTTTGGAAATGGACTATGTTCAATCACAGGTTCATACCATTTATTTTTTTTTTCACCCATCTCTTTACTGCTGGAAAAGATTTTTACAGGTTTTTCCCATGAATGATCTTCTAAAATTGTGCCCTTTGTGCCATACACTTCAATTTGATTTGTGGGTGTAGTTCTTACAACAAAACTTACAACCACATCTGCAACGGCACCCTTTCTAAACTTCAAAAACATCATGGCATTATCTTCAGCCTTTTCCTGTAAAGTAGTACATTGTTTTGTTATCCAGCTATATGCCGTTTCAACTTCATCATTTAATATCCAATTCATTGTTGCGAATTTATGAGCGCCCATATCCATTAATGAGCCACCTCCCGCCATTATAGGATGCCCTTTCCAAAATCCTTCTCGCATTAATCCTGGAATCTCATTTACACCTTCATATGAGCGAATCAAAGAAACATTTCCTATTAATCCTTTTTGAACTGCCTCCATTATATACTTATGAGCAGGTAAAAATCTATGGTTTTCAGCAATCATAAACTTAACTCCAGCTTTTTGTGTGGCATTTATCATTTGATCACATCCTTCAAGCGTAGTAGCCATAGGTTTTTCACAAAGGACGTGTTTTTCAGCTTCAGCAGCTGCGACTACCATTTCTTCATGGAGATAATGTGGAACCATAATTAAAACAGCGTCTATATCGCTATTCAGAAATTTATGTAATTCGGAATAATAATCCATTTTATATTTTTGAGCCGTTCTTTTTGCCGCCTTTTCATTAATGTCATAACAAGAAATAAACTTTATTTTTTTTATATTTCTAGTTCCCGCACTATGAAATGCCCAAGCTCCACCCAATCCTATAATACCAAATTTGACTATATCCATAATAATGAAATTGAATTAATGAATAAATAAATTACCAAGCCCCTTTTTAAGGATTAATCACTCTTCATTGATAAAATAATTAAGTAAATACTCTTTACAAAAATTAAATTTCTTTAATATTAAGATAATTTTGATGATTAAACATGGCAAACCAAATTGGTTATAATAAAGATAAAGCAAATGAAATTTTAACTAAACATGATATTGATTTACTAATTGCTTCCACACCTGTTAATGTTTTTTATTTGACAGGATTGCCAGTATTACATGTTGCTCCAAATCCAATTTTATATGTATTACAGAATCAATATCCTTTTTTAGGTTTAGTTCGCAGAGATGGGGAAGAGAGTGCACTAGTATGGTCGTTATATGATAGTGTTGAAGAATTTTCATGGATTGCCCCAAGTGAGGTTTTTCGAGTTGGTTCGCTTAATGCAGCGACAAAACTTCTCCTAAAAAAAGTAAACGAATGGGATTTATCCAACAAAACTATTGGAATTGAATCATTTATGCCGTTTTATCAGTACGATGCATTAAAAAGAGAATTCCCTAACGCAAAGATAGTTAATGGAGATCGAGCATTTATTGATATGCGGCTTGTAAAAACAGAGGAAGAAGTGCGACGGATAAAGAGATCTACAGAAATTGCTGATAAAGCAATTCAGGCGTGTATAGATGCTACAGAATTAAATGTTCTTGATACAGAATTGCTGCAAATCGCTCGTCGAACTATAGTCGATGAAGGAGCAGAAGGATGGGATCATCTCACACAGAACATTGGTCCTTCAGATCCTGAAGCACCAGGTACAGGAATCCCAGTCACTCCCAATGATATTGTTAGATTCGATTTCGGAGCGGTTTGGAAAGGGTATGTTTCTGACATTAGTAGAGGAGTAGTAGTTGGTGAAATACCTAAAAAAGCTAAAGAAGCAATGGATGTTATGATTCAATTGCAGGAATTTTGTGTTGATAACTTAGAAGTTGGCAAGAGTTCTGGTGAATTATATAAAGAAGCTCAAGCATATTTAAAATCAATAACTAAAAGGGGATTTTATTTAATTACAGGGCATAGTATTGGATTAGAATGTGAAGAAGCACATCTTTTTAGCGCTATAGAATCATATGATGTGCCTTTTGAAGAAAATATGGTCCTTGATATAGAAGTATGGTTAAGTGTAAGAGGTCAAGGATTAGTCGGCATTGAAGATTGTTATAGAGTTAAATCTAAAGGATGTGAACGATTGTCTAGCTTAGATAAGGAAATTGTTGTTAAATAGGTGTTTAAATTATGAGAGTTAAAGATAAGATTGTGGTATTAACGGGAGCAGCTTCCGGGATTGGTAGGGCAACGGCACTTCTATTTGCGCAAGAGGGGGCAATACAAGTACTTTCTGATATTGATGAGGATGAACTTAAAAAAACGTACGATTTAATTGAAGAGGGAAAAGATAGAACTATCTTTATGAAAGTAGATGTCAGGAAGCCCAATGAAGTAAAAAATTTGATAGAGACTACTATAGAAAAATATGGAAAAATTGACGTTCTAATAGTGAATGCGGGTGTTGTAAGAGTTGGCCCCGTGGAAGATTTTCCAGATGAAGATTATGATTTATTAATTGATGTAAATATCAAGGGAACGCATTATACCTGCAAATATGCTGTTCCTTATTTCAAAGAGCAGAAATTCGGTTCAATAATTACCTTAGCGTCAGTTGCCGCTCATATCGGTCAAGTTGCTCATGCGAATTATTGCTCCACAAAAGCAGCGGTTTTAGGATATACTAGAGCATTAGCGTTAGATTTAGCACCTTACAATGTAAGGGTTAATAGTGTATCTCCAGGGGCGACTGATACTCCTATGCTTCAAAGTGATGTTGCAAAACAGGCAAAGGATAGAGGTGTTTCTTATGAAGAAGTTAGAAAAGAATTTGAGCAAGAGGGTGTTATGGGTCGATGGGCTAAAGCAGAGGAAATTGCTACGGGAATTTTATTTTTAGCTACTGAAGAATCATCGTATATGACTGGAGCAGATTTACGCCTAGATGGTGGATGGACTGCACAATAAATTGAATTTTTTCTATTATTTTTTAAAATTTTCTCAACTTAATTGATATTAATATTTATGAGAGGAAATATTTTTCTAAGTGTTAAATGACAATCATTGACATGCATATTCATTTAAAATATCGATCGTCTTGCTCGAACCTTTCGATTGATGATTTATACAATAATTTATCCAGGTCTTTTGATGCCGTTTGCATTACAGACCATTGGAAATTATCCCCTAAAAAATATAATCCCTTCCACGATGTTAAAATGTTTTATGGTGCTGAAATTAGTTGTAAATTGGGTGATATTTTAGCGTATGGAATAAAATCTCTTCTTCCCAAAAAGAAAAATATTGATGCTGAAAAGATTATAGAATTCATACATAAACAGGGAGGTATTGCAGTCTGTGCCCATCCCTATACAAATAGACATGAGGGTTTTGGAGATTATGTTTATGAACATGAATTTGACGGAATTGAAATCAATGGAGCGTTAGATAAAAAATTTCATCTTTTAGCTGAAAAAGCTGCATATACTTTGGACATTCCAACATTAGGAGGTAGTGATGCTCATTCGATAAGACAACTAAATACTTTTGGAACTAAATTCGAAAAACCAATAAATTCCATAACAGACATAATTAAAGCAGTTAAAAATAAGGAATGTAAGGCTATAAAAATTTAAAAATACATAGATAGATAAAAAAAAGAAATAATTTATCCATGAGCAATGGGCTCAGGATAGCGATTTTGAATATTTATAACCTCATGAAGTAATTTATTTAGTAATTTAAATCTTAATTCTTTTGATCCTTTTTCATACCATAAATTTTTACATTCATGCGGATCATTTTTTAAATCAAATAATTCTCCAGTATCTTCTCGACCTTGATAAACTGTAATTCTATAATTTTCAGTTAGCATTGTTCTAATTCTTAGCGGTGGTTGATAGTTCCCTTTCTTCATCTTAAAATCCTCATCTTCTTCAATAATGCATTGATCTCTTACCTTACAATTAGGATCTCTTAGTATAGGCGTTAAATCATAACCTTGCATACTAGGAGGATGAAATTTACCATCGATCTCAAGCAAATTTAAAATTGTTGATGGAATATCAATAGAACTTGCTAAGGAATTTGTAATGCAATCGGGTTGAGTAATATTTGGCACTTTCCAAATCAACGGAACATTAATAATCCCTCGATAATGAACCATTCCTTTATAAATAATTCCATGATCCCCACAGATTTCTCCGTGATCGCTTGTGAAAACCACCATTGTGTTTTTATCAAGACCGAAAGAAGAGAGAGCTGCTAATATCTGACCTACGCTAGAGTCAATCAAGGATATAGTTCCATAAGTATAAGCTAAAAACTTTCTTATTTCCTCTTCATTGGTTTTACGAATGTATGCTGAATTATCATATGCTTTCTCTAAGTATTCTCCGATTATTGTATGATCATCCAGAACATCATTAAAACTTGGAGGAAGATTTAAATCTTCGGGATTATACATATCCTTGTACTTTCCCGGAGGGCATACGGGATGGTGGGGATCGGGAAATGAACAATGCAAGAAAAATGGTTTGTCCCCGTAATAACCGTCTGAAAATCTTTTGAGAAAAGATATTGTTTGTTCTGTTATATATGAACTTTGGTATAATTCTACTGGGAACTGGGTTTCATAAAATGATTTTTCAAAAAGCCGATGTATTCTTTTTTTTATTGATTCCACCAATTCGGGACTTCTTTCTTCTAACCAATCAAGATAGTGACCGGCTACAGCATCACCATGCCCAACAACTAAGTCGACCTCGTCCAATCCATAATAAGGTTCGGGAATGACAGGACGCTTCTCCTTAGGTTGAAAAGTCCAGCCGAGAATTGGCTCCACAGATTTCAATTTTGGGTCAAAAAGCGGTGTTAAACAATTTAAATGAATCTTGCCTATAGAGCTTGTATGATAACCGCATTGTCTTAATGTTTGAGTAAATGTGGGTATATTTTTATCCAGATTTATACCATTGCATCTAACTCCATGAATGCTTGGATATTTTCCTGTAAAAATCGTTGATCTATTTGGCATACAAATTGGATTGGTACAATAAGCATTTGTAAATCTTATCCCATCACCAGCTAAAGCATCAATATTAAGTGTTTTTATATCCCGGTTTCCATAACAAGCTAAGTGGTCAGCTCTGAGCTGGTCAGTTATTATAAATAAAACATTCATCTTATCATTCATTAGACAACACAAATTATTGTTTAATATAATTACATTGTCATTCCGCCATCAACTAAGAGGCTTACACCCGTACAAAACTCGTTTGTAGCAAGAAATAAAACTCCTTCCGCGATTTCTTCGGGCGTTCCAAGACGACCGAGTCTTTGACGAGTTATATATTGTTGTCTAACTTCTTCATAATTACCTCCTCTTTCTCTGATTCTCTGTTCCAAAGAAGGTGAATCAGTAGTTCCCGGGCAAATCGCATTCACGCGAATTTTATTATCAATATAATCTGCAGCCATTGCTCTCGTCATTGATAATACCGCACCTTTCGAAGCTGTATAAGCAGCTCTATTGGGAACACCTTTAAATGCAACAGAAGATGCATTATTGACAATTACTCCTTGTGTCTTTTTAAGGTAAGGAATTGCATATTTGGATATTAAATAAATGCCTCGAACATTGACAGCCATAGTTCTGTCCCAATCCACTGTAGAAATTGTATCAATAGCTCCACCTAGAACGACTCCGGCATTATTAAAAAGAACATCAATTTTTCCGTAAGTTTCAATAGTTTTATCTACGATATTTTTTGCTTGTTCTTCTATAGAAACATCAGCCTGTACAAATATAGCATCTCCCCCAGTCCTTTTAATTTTCTCTACAACTTTCATGGCAGATTTGGATAATGAATTACAGCATACTTTTGCTCCTTCTTTAGCAAATAGTAAAGAGGTAGCCTCTCCAATCCCGGCTCCCGCTCCGGTTATAATTGCTACTTTTCCCAAAAGTTTCATATTTGACAAATTTTTGTATTTTAAAGTTTTTTTATTTCCTGTAACCTTTTCTCATGGAGAATTTTTAATTCCTTATTCATTTCACGGAATTTTGCATAATTTATCGGAAAGAAGCTAAAAACTATTAAAGCAAGTATACCAATAATAAATGGCATCAATGAAACCAGTAATGTTAAACCTAGTAAAGCTGTTGGGGTTTGAGACTCGCTTCCTGCTTGAAATCCAAAAAAGAATTGCACAATTATTAGGGCTAAGCCTGAAAGCGCTATTGATAATCTCGCAATTAAGGTTAATATTCCGTTATATGTAGCCTCTCTTCTTTTTCCCGTTTGAATTTCATCAAAATCTATTGCTGCACTAAAGGGTATTTCTGTCATTAAAATCCCCCCTATCCCGAATCCGGGAATCAAAGTAATAATTATCAATGTGACAAAATCCCTTATAAACAATATAGGCAAGATTCCAGCAGCAAAAATTCCTATCGCTAATAATAATGCAAATTTCGGTCCTTTTTTAGCATATACCCACCTCCAAAAGAAAATACTGATAAGTGCACCTATTGCTACTCCAGCTGCTGCAAATCCTATTAAAGCTTCATCCATTTTAAGAACAAATTTAGCATATAAAGGAAGGGCGATTAAAGTTATAGCAAAGCAACTATCGACTAAAGTATATGTCAAAGCCATTATCACGAATGGTTTATTCTTAAAAGTTTCTTTGAACGCAGCAATAACTGGTAACGGTTCGTCAATCTGATATTCTTTTCTTTCTTTGGTTCCAAGAAGTGAAAGATACATTGTTATCGATACCACTATTCCAAAAACCAGTCCGGTTAATGACCAACCAATTGCGGAAGCTATGAGTGGGGGAAAAATAATGCCGATTAATGAGGAAGTAAAAGCTATTGTATCTTTTATAGCTACCACTGTTGCACGTTCCTTTTCATCTTCATACATTTCGGTGTATAATGCCGACCATGCCGTCATTGCGAATGTAAATCCAGTGTCGAACAAAAAAAGCATAAAAAGAGCATGAAAAAATATCTGGATCTCGCCGGTCCACGGAACCCACCATAATAATACGAAGCCCACAGCGAGAGGGATTGTTCCAAATATTATATAAGGTACGCGGCGTCCCCATTTTGTGATCTTTTTATCCATGTAATATCCAAATAAAGGATCGTTAACTGCATTCCATAAACCATACAATATATAAATTAATCCAACGAGTTCAAGCGATAATCCAACTTTAACAGCATAAAAAAACACAAAAAATACACCCACCATATTATATGGAAGCGCAGAAGTTACTCCGCCAAGGGAATAGAGAAGATAACCCCGGCGGGAATGTATTTTATCATCTTCTTTAAAGTTAATTTCACTCATGATAATATTCTATTTCTCAATTAATATTTAAATAAATTGTGATCAGATTAATTTTTGACATCTCACTATAAATTATATAAAAATTAAAATTATTTATGGCTGAAATGTTTTGATCATCTCAGCAATCATTTCAACCTTACGAATATCTCCGTTAGGGCTAAGTTCATCGCTAATTCCTAAAATCAAATTAGGGGAGAACATCTCTAACACATTCTGAGTGTATTCACGCACGTAATTAACTGAATATTCTGGTAAAAATAGAATAGAAGGAATACCGTCTAACAAAATCTTATCTCCAATTGCATTTTTAAGTTCTTCTAAAGAAACATCTCCTTGAGGTTTGGGCGTTAATGCCTCTAATCCATCAAAAGGTAGGTCTGCTAAATAAGGTAATAAATCTCTGAATGAACCATCTATATGTATATGGCAATATTTTCCTGCTCGGTGGAGTTGATTCACCCTCTTTTTATAATACGGTATGAGATATTTCTCAAATTGGGGTGGTGGCGATAAATTTGCATCAATATTTTCTCCGAAATTTATTATTTGAATTGGAGATTTAGCAATTAACTCATACATTTTATCATCCCATTCCTCTAAAAACTTCATAAATTTTTCAACTTCATTAGGGTTACGCTTGAGTAATAACACAGTTCGAACAAATCCGATTGTTGTCTTTACTATTCGTTGATAAGGAGATGATTCTATATAAGTACTAACGACTCCAATATCCCCTAACTGTTCTTCAGCTTTTTCATAATTCTCGGAAAGGTAGAAACATTCCGTATTTTCCAAAATATACCGCATTATCTTCATATCTTCAACGCTTTTCACAGGGAATTCTGTGTAATGACCTGAGAGTCCTCCACCAATTGCTGTTTTTTGAGTCAAATTTCCTAACGGAGTTTTATATTTTGTTATTGTTTCCCCAGATTTTGAACCCGCTTGGTTAATAACTTGAATATTGGCATCCGGATTTATATTAAAATCTATCAGTGGAAGATATAATGTTTCCAGCGTATATCTGGGGCTTACTCCTAGAGATTTGTATATTTCTAATTGGCTTTTCCTTAAAAATCGCTCGGGAATCTCGGATTTTAAGTGTTTTTCAACATTTCGCTTTAAATAGAGTTTATTTCCCAAATACCAATAATACAATCGCGGACTAAAATTAATTCGGTCTGTTTTCTTTCGCGCAAAAGTATTAAGAATCCTTTGTTTGTTGGTCAGTCTTAAAGGCATAATATTATCTGAATTATTTTTTTTAATAAATTAAATTCCAATGATTTTTCGGGCTTCAGATGGATCGGCAACTTCTCTACCAACATATTTAGCAATACTTACATATTTCTCAACAATTTCAGCATTATTTTTTGCGGGAACCCCATTATCGATAAAAGGATAATCCTCTGTTCCTACACGAATATTTCCTCCACGCGTTAAAGCTAAGACTGCAATTTTAGTCTGTTCCTCCCCCATTATACTCACGGAATATACGCAATTTTTAGGCATAGTTCTAACTCGATGGATATACTCTTCAATAGTTGGCGGTGACCATGTTCCTCCAGGCCAATTAAAGAACAAAGTTAAATAGTGAGGACCTTCAACCAATTCTTTATCAATTAGTTGCTGTAAATTCCAATAAGAACCTGTATGCCAAACTTCCCACTCTGGTTTAATATTATATTCCTTACACTTTTTACAATATCCCTCTAATTCTTCAAGAGGATGTAGGATATCTACATTAACTTGCGTAAAATGTTCGGCATGATGGTTTAATATTATAGACATCATATCAGGTTTTGCTTCAAAATCACCCTTTCTCATAGGGATAGATTCACTCGACATACCTGCCTGTATGATAACATCACAACGTTCTCGGATTCTTTTAACTACTTCAACCTCCTCTCCTCGAGGAAGATGAACATGTGCTATGGCTGCACCTGCTTCATAGCACTTAACTGCATCTTCAATCAATTGGTCTGTAGTTTGAGGCCAATTTTTCACATCAGGATATATCCAAGAATTTGCTGTTGTTGCAGTTATTATTAATTTTTCAATTGCCATTGTTTTCACACTCCTTTAATCTTTTTTTTATATTAATATTAGATGTTAAAATTTAGAATTTATCGAGAGACACGCCCAGAGGTATCTCCCTCCATTAATTTGTTGACTTCCTCTAAGCTAACAAGATTAAAATCACCTAATATTGTATGTTTTAAGCATGACGCTGCTAAGGCAAATCTTAGGGCATAATAGGGATCATCCTTTTTTGTTATCAGACCGTAAATCAAACCTCCCATAAAGGAATCCCCACCTCCTACCCTATCTACGATATGAGTAATATCATATTGGGGGCCAATAAACATTTCCTTACCATCATAAAGAACTCCCGACCATGTATTATGACTTGCTGAGATAGAACCCCTTAGCGTAATGGCTATAAATTTAAGATTTGGAAATCCCTTTTTCATTTCCTCTACTACATATCTATATTTGGAAGCGTCAATTTTACTGGAAGTCACATCGGTATCCGGGGCTCTAATACCTAAAACTTTATCTGCGTCTTCTTCATTCCCGATTGCTACATCACAATATTTTACTAATTCAGGCATAATTTCGGAGGGTTCTTTTCCATATTTCCATAATTTACTTCTATAATTTAAATCACATGAGATTGTAATTCCTTTATTTTTAGCAACTTTCACTGCATCGAGGCAAATATCAGCAAGATTCTGAGAAATTGCTGGAGTAATTCCTGTCCAATGAAACCATGTTATTCCCTCAAGGATCTTGTCCCAATCGAACATCTCCGGTGTAGCAGTTGCTATAGCAGAGTGTGCTCTATCATATATTACTTTACTTGGACGTACTGAGGCTCCAATTTCAAGAAAATAAATCCCCTGTCGCTCACCCCCTCTTATAATTTTATCCGTATTTACTCCGAATTGTCGTAAATATTGAATACATGCCTCTCCAACTTCATTTTGCGGTAATCTTGTAACATAATCAACAGGGATACCAAAATTCGCTAATGATACTGCGACATTTGCTTCTCCACCGCCATAGATTACATCAAAAGATCGAGTTTGTGTTATTCGTTTAAAATTAGGAGGTGATAATCTTAACATAATCTCTCCAAACGTTAAAACTCTTGAATTCAATCTTCATTCCTCCAAAAAAATTTAATTTTTGGTTATTATCTTACTAAAGTGTTTAGTTCAATTTAATAATTTGAAAATCTATGATAAATCTAAATTTTTCAGTTCTTCTAAACACGATTGGACATTAAAATAATAATAATAAAAAAAAAGTTTGCATATTCCTTAAATTTTATACCTTCGCTGCATTTGCTGCAATTGCATCTGTAATTTTTGACCAAGTTTCTGGGGGCAAACTATGTCCCATACCATCAATGATCAGTAATTCTGCCCCTCGTATTGCCTCTGCGGTATCTTTACCCCCCTCAACAGGAACCAAAGGATCATCTCCCCCATGGATTACAAG
>JAHQWS010000222.1 GCA_029856295.1 Promethearchaeia archaeon | reverse complement strand
AATACTTATTATTTACACTGATATTTTTTTTAGTTATGTTAGTAAACACTGTTTTTGCTGTATTATTTCACCTAAGGATATTAAAGTCTTTAGAACTTATCAGAACGATGCTTATATTCGAGGTTTTTCTCGCGTTTGCTATGATAATTTCGGGAATATTAATAGGAAGAATTAAGAACTTAGTTGTTTATTATTTAATTGCTTTCATTATAATAATTGGCTCTGTAGCAGCTTTTATCTATCTCGATTGGTCCTATGAACAACCATTTTTTAATTATGCCAAGGTGTTTTTCTTTTTTGCTTGGATCCTAATATCGGGAATTTCATTATTCTTCTTGACATTATACTTTTTTACCTCATTTCCGAAAAAAGTGATTACCTTAGGAATGCCTAAGGATCATATTTTCTTCGGTTCGGTTCTTAAATTAGTCGCATTAATTACGATCCCGTTATATATTTACATGTTCTTTCAAGGTCACCCCTCATCTATATTATTTGGTTGTTTTGGAGTATTAAATGCTTTAATTGTATTATGTGTGATGAAAAGGGCTCCTAAAAAAGTTGAATCTAAACCGGGTATTGTAAACTTTGCTACTGCCATTGGAGTTTTTAACATGTCTATGTTCTATCATTTGATTATGAGTTTTGGCTATACAAATGAGAATGCTTTTTCATTGGTTATAGAAATTATCATGCTATTAATTGGCGTGTTATATTTGGTGCAAGTTCTCACAAGAAGAATTTCAGAATCACCAGATCGCCCCGTGCCCTTTGAAAATCCTATACAGTTTCAATCAAGGATATATTTTACGCATCACATGAAGAAAACGTTTGGAGAACGAGGAGTAGTTTTGATAGTGTTAGGTATCGCACTCGGATACCATATGGTGTACTTGGATTCATTTTTCGTAAGTGATGTATATATAGGCAATTTTCCGATTATAGCTACATTTATAAATCCTGGTCTAAAAGTAAGTGATTTATACCACCGAATTTATTTAATTCTATCGTTTCTTATCATTTTAATTGCCTGGTTAACATTTAAATCATCATCTCGTTTTAAAGAATTCATGGTGGATAAATTTACGATAAAACAAGTGTTTAGATATATAGGAGGCTTTTTTATAAAACCTGAGGGCGGAGAATCCCCATTTGAGATAGGCGCGAAGATGGTAAGTAAAAAAATTGGTGAGAATGTAAAAGGTTGGAGAAATAAATGGCGCGAATCAATTGAAAAATTATTGAAAGATGAAACTGATAATGAACTTTAGGATTGATTTAATAATATTTTTTTAAAACAAATTTAGATATTCATCAAATCTCAGTTTTTATTTTAAACAAAAAGATATGTTATATTATGGAAAATGAAGGATTAAAGCTTTTAAAAGCTCGTAGAAGCATCCGAAGTTTTGAGGATCGCCCTATCGAGGATGAGGTCTTAACCGAAATATTTGAAACATGTCGCTACTGCATGAGTGCTGTGAATAGACAACCATGGGAGTTCTATGTAATTCGAAATAAGGATCTTATAAAAAAAATAGCTAAAGAGTGCACTACAGGACCATTCGCAGCAAGCGCACCAGTTCTAGTTGTTCTCGTCGGCAAAAAAGAAGTTCAACCAAATTGGTATGTTCATGATTTATGTTTTATTTCCTTGCAATTAGCATTAGCTGCGTGGACCTTTGGTATTGGAACATGTTGGATCGGAAGAATAAATAGAGATAATGTAAAAGATATTTTAGGATTGAAAGAAAAAGACCATTTATTAACCGTTCTTCCACTAGGATATCCAAAAGGAGATATACCTGATCCTAGACCTCGTAAATCTTTAAATGAAATTGTTAAATATATAGATTAAAATAAAGGCTAACTAGGAATGGATTAAATATAATAAAAAAATTTTTTTTAAATTGATTTGTATTTTTTTTATGGTACAAACCGCTTTTTCATCCAACTTGGCAGAATAAACCCACCATAAAACTCAAAAGCACTTGAGATTAATATCAGTCTCGCTATGGTTAATAATAAGATGGAATTTGCGCTAAAAATATCTAAGATTGAACCAATAATAAAGGAATAAAAAGCCAGAAAAAGCAATTTACCTCTTATCTTCACTTCAGGATCGTCTGATTTAAAAGACTCCCAAGCAAGCATAGTTCCTGTAATGAGAAAAATAATTAATAACGAAAATAAGAAGAGATTTACCCATAATTTGTAGTTCATATCAAAAGTGCCTGAAAATTCGCCGATAGCAGAGGGATTTGTAAGGAGGTTCAGCAGGAAATAAATTTCAAACAAAATTCCTTCTATTATGAATACACCAACAATCAACTTCCGCTTTTTTATTTCTTTAAATACGCAAACTACCATTATCCACAAAATCTGAACGATAGGTAGAAAGAAAATTGCGATGAATAAGAGGATTTCTATACTTAGAACTACGCCAAATAGCGAATATGTTAGCAGAGAAATTGAACTAGGTGTCCAAGGAGTAGACATCCCTATCCACGTTAATCCTATTAATAAATAAGTCCGACGTTTATATTCAAAGTATTTTGAGATAATTGTTAATCCAATCAGTATTGAAATAGATACAAAAATAAGACTAAAAACTCCATTCGCAATATCAATAGGTTGTAATGCCATTTTTTTACCTCTGTTTTAATTAATATATAATTTAATAATCATATTCTAATTAAATTATTTATATAAGTTTCTTTTAGAAGAGAAATAGTTCTAATATGAGAAAACCTTAAATCAAGCTTTTTTGCTACTTCTGAGATCATAAAGTCCTGAAGGGTCATCTACAACTAAATATTTCTCAGCTCGAATTGCGATGGCATGTAAATAATCCCATTCTAAATCCACATATTGCTCACAGAAAGAACAATAATACTTTACAGAACTATCCGCTTTAAAGAACTTTGGTTTTAATTTTTTAAAACAATATGGGCATTTCTTAGGCTCGGTATCATATGCCTCAATAATTTTTCTTATTTTTTCCAATTCAGTCATTGTTTAATCTCTAATTTGATAAAAAGTGATTCAACAATATAAATATTAATCTTACTTAATTTAAATTGAAAATTTTTTTAATTCATATTAAAATTCCCGCATTCGGATATTCCTTTTTAATTCTTTTTGTAAGATTACCGGTACCGCAACCCAAATCCATAATTTTTAATTCTCTATCTTTCTTAAAAGGGATTAAATCAACCATTGTGTCTAGAAATTCATCATAAAAAGGGATATTTTTCAAAATGACCCTATCATACCTTTTTGAGATATCTTCAAAATGGGATTTTACTTCTCCAGCTTTCTTAGTTTTCTCAGCGTCTTTCATTTAAATCCCACTAATTACCTCAATTTTAAAAGAATTATAAATCTAAAAAATATAGAATTATTTTAATTCCATAAGGCTTCATTTGTATCGCTTCTAGATGGAATTATACCCTTACTTTCGAAGAATTTTCAATCTTATTTCCAATATCCCTGAATTAAGGGTAGAATTAAACAAATGATATATCGTCATATTCGGCTTCGGCCAGATTCTCTTTAGCAACGCCTATTTCCCGTACTTCGCGATTTAACTTTAAAACCGCTTCTCTCACGACTTCTTTATTCTTAGCTCCAGTGCAGACTATTCTTCCCGTAGAGAAGATTAAAAAAACTGTCTTTGGATCTTGCATGCGGTAAATTAACCCCGGGAATACTTCCGGCTCATACATGGCATATTCCATTACTATCGCTGCCATATTTAAATCTATATTAGTGTGTAAATCTCCGCTTGCGACAATATTCTGAATCGTGATTTTTGGATTAGACACGTTAATTCCGGCTTTTTTAATTAATTTTATTACTTTTTCTACTCCGGGACTTGCCTCAACCGCTTTTCGAAGTCCTGTGACAACCATTTTTCCCGTAGAGAAGATAAGAAATGTTGCTTTAGGGTCTGTGATTCTCATAACGAGTCCTGGAAACCTTTCAGGATTATATTCTGTATCTACTTGTTTTTTGGCAATTATGTTAAGATCTATCTTTTCTGTAATCTCCAATTCAACTGTGGCAACAACATTTTCGATTTTATAATCTAATTCTGCTTCAAAATCGTATTCTTCAATTTTATTTTTTTTTTTCGACATGGTATTATTTCTTAAATGAATATTTTATATTTCAAGTATCTTATTTTAAGCATATTGGAT
>JAHQWS010000221.1 GCA_029856295.1 Promethearchaeia archaeon | reverse complement strand
CTTAAAATTGCTGCGATTCTAAAATATGAAGGAGGATGGGAATTCATAAAATTAGCTAAAAGTGATCCTCTGGAAGGTTTAATCATTGAGCGATATAAATATTCCGCGGTTTTAATATAATCTAACATTTGATTATCTTTTGTTATTTTTTTATCACACAAAAGCATTGTATTCAATCCAAATTCCCGACCTGTTGCATAGAAGCTTTCTAAATTATAAAGTGCTTTGGCAAGTTCTTTAGCATATCCAGACTTCTTTGTATATAAATCAGCTCTTCCCTCCAGGATTCTTACGAATATATAAATAAACATATAAATCACGATGTTGAGAAGGATAAAATATATCATTGGAATTTTCGGATCACCAAATGTGTAATCATAATAAGTTGCTGGTAAATCTAAAATCATACGTATGAATAAATCAAAGGTCGCGATAAAAGTTAAAATAAGAGTATGATTTCCTTTTGTATGAGCTAATTCATGTGCAACTATTCCTTTCAACTCATCTTCAGGTATTTGATCTTTTGATTCTGCAATAACAGCAATTCTTTTATCAAAAAAGGACCCATAAGCCATAGCATTTAAAATCGGATATTTACCAAAACCAACCTTAACTTTTCCTTTAATACCAATATCATTTTTAACATTTTCAACTAAATCTAATAACTCCTCATCTTCGACTCCTTTGATTCCCAATAATTTGTCAAGAATAGGACCCGAAACGAAATATACTATCCAATTAACTATAATTAAGACTGGATATATTAATTGGACTTCAAACGGACCAAAAGGAGTATGGATACTAAAATCGATTGGAGTAAATTGGTTAATAAAAATTACTGCCAGCCACGCAATTATATATAAAAATAATACTAGATATGCTGGACTCATGAACCTCCATACTATGATATACTTTCTTCCGAATAATATAAAACCTAGACCAAGAATAATCCAAAATGAAAAAGCAAATGCTGTATTAAGATAAAACGGATTATTTAAATATGCAGAAATTAACCCAGCTATAAATATTACATTGTACGTGACCAAAGATATTACAAGAATTTTATTTAGGATTGGATAATCTTTCAATTCAAATATACCGAACCATAAATATATGCTAAACGCCCCCATCAATGATGTTAGTAAATCTTTCGTAAAGAAAAAGATTAAAAAGAAGAAGAAAGCGATTGCGATAAGATCACTCATTTCACTTCTACGTCCTATTTTTGCCCAATGATAAAATTCTTGAATTGTGATTAAATAAAGAAATACCACAACATAGAAACTCCAATCAATTAAAATTTCAGACCAAATCGGTTGAAATAAGAAATAACCAAGCAAGTAAAATGTTAAAAATGAGCCAAAAATATAGAAGATTAAGAGTAAATACCTTGCTACTTTTTTCAATGAAAATACCTTTGGAACTTAATTTATTGTTACATCTTTTAAAATATTAATTTAAACCTATAAAAATACAAAAAAATCGTTCATAAAAACACAAAATATTATGTTGTTTTAGGTAAATGATAATTAATTTATAAAATATCAACTTGTACGGTTTAAAAATTATTTTTTTTACTTTTCTATAGCTTCAAGATCTTTCATTTTATTAATTTGAGCCCAGAAATATTTAAGGGTTATATAGTACCAGAATAATAGCATAGGAAAATACAACAAAAAAGAAAGGGCAATATTCACAGGAACTCTAACAATAATAAAATTAATATCTGGATATTTTAAAGGCATTATAAGTAAATTAATTATTATTAAAAATACAATACTTGCAAGTAATAAGAGGATCATTAAGGCAATAGTACCCCTAATTCTGGGATATTTATTTAATAAGAAAACAGTAGGGATGATGAGAATACTAATTATTATAAGAGGAATAAGAAAATTAAGAATACCTAGTGTCCACTGCATTAATAATACGGCAGTGATTGAGAAAAATCCACATATAATTGAAATTATAAAAAAATTCTTAACTAATTCTGGCTCTTTTAAGGGTCCATTCGCAAGTATTAACCTAGGTAGTGTTAATGCTGCACCTCTTTGACCAGTTGCCTTAATCAAATCGTTTTCTAATAAAATAACATCAGATTTAGATTCAATAATTTTAGAACTTTCAATAAAACCTTTAACAGAACTGATAACATAAAAGCTATTGAATATATGAATTAAAAGGGCACAGAATACAGCAACCTCAATAGAACCGAATAATGCAATACATGCAAGCATAGCGCCCATACTTAATGTTCCAACATCTCCGGGGAAGACTCTTGCGGGATATCTATTGTATAAGAAAAATGGAATTATAACCGCAAGAGTAACTATTGAAAAAATTAGCGCCTCTGCTGAATTCCAAATAATAGAACAGATTAAAATAAAAAATATAGCTATTAAGCAAGTCCCGCTACCTTCACCATTGTATCCCTCTAACATATTAACTGTATTAGCAAAAACCGCTACTATTATTGGAATTAATAATGGATATATTATAGTCAACCTTGTTTTCCCGAGGAATGGAATGGTAGGAGACGATATATGAATAAAACCTAAATAATGTGCGAAAAAGATAATACTACCAGTAAAGATTGTCAAAAAAATCTTATATCGAGATCTTAATTTTATTCTATCATCTATAAAGCCTATTGTTCCAGCTAAAATTATTGTTAGAATGAAAATTAAAATCTCGTTAAAGAATAGTGGAAAAAAAACTATTAAAAAAATAGATGAGATAGATACTCCTATAACCATACTAATACCTCCCGATTCTGCCACTTCTGGTCGATCATTTTTATGTATATCATATCCGATATATCCTTTCTTTTTCATTATTTTGATAATATGAGGAATTAATAATATTGTAGTCATAAATCCGATGATAAAAATTATTATTAAATAAAAAACTTCTAAAATCCCCCAATTCAAGTCGGAAATCCGAATCATTTTGCGTATTCTTCTTAATTAGTTTAAAATTTAAAATATTTGCTTAATATAAACCTTTTATCATTTAATTACTAATTTGATGCTTGTGAAAAATTATGAAATAAAGGAAAAAAATAGCCCGGCACGGATTCGAACCGTGTTCGTTATGAGTGACTATATGCCACACATGGTCACGGGGTTCAAGGCCCCAGATGCTTGGCCACTACACCACCGGGCTGTAGTTAGGATAATATTCGAAAATTTAAATATTAAAAGGTTTTAGATCTTGTGTTAAAAATTCTTGATCTAATAAATTTTTGTTGGTTTGTAAAAATTCGATATCTTTTTTCTCGTCCCGGTATTCATCTGGTAGCATCTGAGGTATAGTATCTATTATTGGGAACCAGCGATGGCATTTTTCACATAATAAAATTCCTGAATCAATCTCAGTTTCGATTTTTATTTTATTTATGAAATAAAGTTCAGGTAATATATCCTCAATTTGTTCTTTATTTATGTTTTTAGAGAATTCCATTATCCTTTGCTTAATTTCCGTTTTAGCTGTATCAAAACTTTTTTTACTGATATCATATGGAGACTTATCAACAATATTCATCAATTCATTAAGACTTGAAATTATGAGGTCAAGGTACACTTCAATTGTGTTTTTTTCAACAATTACATTATCTTTGATGTAGAGGTTTTGGTCTTTCTTAAGAATTTTAATAATTTCTTCCTGTTTAACTTGCTCGATATCTCTTTTCTTGTAAACATTAAGAAAAGATTCGAATTCTTCTGGTTTAGTTTCATATGTGAAAATGAATAGTTTTAAAGGAAAATGTTTATCTATTGGACATGCAAGAATGTCAAATAACCAAGGTTTCATAATAATCTCCAAATCTTTTAAGAGTTTAAGGGCTTAAAATTTTATAATATTAAAGGAGATAACTCCTTAATTGTTGTATATTTTTATCAATACTTCTGTCTATTTTTTTTCTTCTTATCAAAAAATTTTCAGTTAAATTGAGATATGCTTTTCTTGAAGGGAGTCGTCCTCTCCTGTATCGAGCTTCTAAAAGTTTCAAACTATCTTTAACACTTAAACGTTCTGCTTCAAGGACTTCTATTTTGCTTATTAAATTCTCAAAAGTAGCATTTACGTCTCTTACAATTTTATTAAAGGGAATAATTTCCTTTTCTATTTCTTCAATTTTTTTTATATTCTTATCTAAAATATTTCTATATTTCTTTTTAATTATCTTCTTTCTCTTAACG
>JAHQWS010000220.1 GCA_029856295.1 Promethearchaeia archaeon | reverse complement strand
AAATAAAATAAAAGTTCTTGAATTATCGGTAGAAATGGAGGAAATTCTATTAGAATTGAATGAAATTCGAAATAAGGCAATCCATAGTGATTACGAATTATCTGAAAATGATAAGGGTAAAGTTACTAAAGCGGTTGTTGGTTTTATATTAAATTTGGTAGAGAAGCATATAAAACCTTTAATTGACAGCAAGAAGCTCAAAAGCAAATATAATTATGTTGATATCCGAGATCTTAATACCGAGATAAAAATCTACTTAAATGGGTATTTTAGTAATATAATTAAAAATGGAAGCTCTTCAGATACTCAGATAAGAATTTATCTAGATCAGCTTCTGGTAAATTAAATGTAAATAGGAACTTATTCATTTATTTATTTTCTCCTTTATTGAATGCGAAAAAGAATAATTATAAGCCACTCCGCCGGTAAGACCAACCTTCTTAATATCATTCTCACGAGCTATAATGATTGCTATTTCCGCAAAAGAATTACCGATTGCTTTTTGAAAGCTAGCGGCAATATCTTCAGTTTTAATGCTTGAATTTTCTTTTAAGTGTAAAATATCTAAAATTAAATCAGAGGTATTTATGATATACATATTATTTTTTTTTGTATATTTTATATTTAATTTAAAATTATCAGGATTTCCTTTTGCAGCCAATGCTTCGAGCCGCATAGCAGGTTCACCTCTATACGTTTTAATATTGGACGCACCTAAGATATAGGATACCGTATCAAAAATTCTGCCTGTAGAACTGGATAATGGAATATTCTCATTCGGAAATCGATTATCGGCCGTTTTAAATTGCGAAACTAATGCTTGTAATTCAGTTTGCCCGTACTCTAAGTCCTTATTTAATGCCATTCGTTCGAATATTTTTAAAGAATCTTCTATGCCTAGACTCTTAAGTATGATTGAGGCCGCCATCCTAGCGGGATATTTCGTACATCGATCCCCTCCAATCATGGAATGGTATTCTAAGTGCGCAAAGCGTTTATATCCTTTATAAGAACATAATAAAATCTCGCCGCCCCAGACGTTACCGTCGTCGCCATAACCTACTCCGTCGGTACTAATTCCAACAATTCTCTCCTCCTGTTGTACTTTATTTTCGGCCATTAATCCTAGAACGTGTGCGAAATGGTGCTGTACCGGATATAAAGGAATTTCATATTGTTTCGATAATTCTTGGGCGTATTTACTAGTTATAAAAGCCGGATGGGCATCGCAGGCAATAAATTCTATTTCAGAATCTTTAATCTGTAGCAGATTCTTCATATGGAACAAGGCGTCTTTTAAAAAATCATACGTTTCCAGATTAGTTACATTTCCGATATGCTGGGTGGGGAATATTCGGTTTCTCCTCAGCACGGCTCCTGTCGCAGCTAGTTCAGGTCCTGTTGCTAGAGCAGCTGGGGTATCAACTTTAAAAGGCAACGGCAAGTATTCGGGAACGTAGCCCCTCGATCTTCTAATTAACTTTACTTTATCATCATGAATCCTTAAGACGCTATCATCTGCTCTTTGGTGTATTGTTCTGTTGTGGAGGAGGAAAAAATCGGCAAGATGTTCGAGTTGATCAAAAATCTTGTTATTTTCTATACCCATAGGTATATTTGATTTATTCCCGCTGGAGTAGACCAACGGTTTGTCCCCGATAAAATCGAAAAGCAAATAGTGAATCCCCGAATACGGCAGCATTACCCCGATATTATTTAAGCCCGGGGTCACATATCTACTAATAATTCCGTCTTTTTCATAATTTTTTCTTTCTAATAAAACAATAGGCCGCCGAAAAGATGTTAATAAATCTCTTTCTTTCTGAGATATTTTTAAAAAATCTTCAAGTCTATCTATTGTCGGAACCATTAACGCAAAGGGTTTGTACTTTCTGCCCCCTTTTCTTTTCCTTAATTTAAGAATGACATCATCATTATCCGCTAAGCAAACTAAATGAACCCCACCAATGCCCTTCACGGCAGCAACTTCTCCTTCATTGATTCGTTTCGCCGTTAATTCTAATATCTCCCGAATAGAATTCTTGTTAATGACCTCTCTAGATTTGTTATATAATGTATAATTTGGACCGCATACCGAACAGGCAAATGTTTGGGCGTGGAATCGCCGGTTGTTAAAATCGGAATATTCCTGAATACATGAACTCGGTTCGGCTTTGCTACAGAAAGGGAATTGAACCATAGTGGATCTTTCCCGATCATAGGGTAACTCTTTAACCGTAGTATACCGCGGGCCGCAAACTGCGCATGCGATAAAAGGATACATATAATATTTCAGTAGTTTTGGATCTCTCATGTCCCTCAAACAATCATCGCAAATAGCTATATCCGGAGGGAGTGTTAAACTTATCCCCCTCCCCTGTTCACTCTTCATAATTTCTAATTCTGCAAATACTTCATTGGTGGGTAAATCCTTTACGTCTAAGTTTTCAATAAATGAGATTTTTGGGCTTTTTTTCTCAATATCCTCAATAAAGCTATTAATACTTTCACTATCACCTTGAATTACTAGCCGTACTCCGGCATTCCCCCGATTTAGAATAAATCCTTTAAGTCCAAAATTTCTTGCTAAATTAAATAAATAAGGCCGAAATCCTACTCCTTGGACGATACCGGATATATTAATTTCAACGGTTTTCTCATTCATTCAAGTACAACAAAAACTTAAAATTATATAAATTAAATGCTTTTGAAAAATCATTGAGAGAAATAATAATAAAGTACAAATTAACTATTCTAATTTAAGTTTTAAGGTTTTAAGAATATTTTCAAGATTTTGGCTCGGATTTATTAGTATCCGATTTAACTTTTGCTGCCGAATCTTGTTTGGACTCCTTTTTTGTTATAGGTGTAATATCGTACTCCTCCTCAAGAGATTTTATTGGTAGAGAGGGATCTAAGGGTTTTCCACAAGACCAGCATGCATTCTCAAGATCCTTAATCGCATCAAAACACCTTATACAATAATAAGCACCACAGGTAGGGCATATAAAATTATGTCCCTCAATAGAGCCCTTATGAACTAAACAGAAGTGCTTTTCTTTGGATAATACAATGTCACCCTCTACCACCTCTTCTCTTTGTTTGAGATAATCTTTGATTTTCCCAGGCTCTTCCCGAACCTTCCCCTTTCTAGCAGCATAGGTCCTGCCTGTGACTAAAGATATCGCAGCTGCAATAACGATTAAACCAATTACCAATATCATAGTCGGATCAAACAGTTCAGCTTTATCACTGTCACCTCCATCTCCACCGCCTCCAATAATACCCCCTCCTATACCTATGTCATTACCAAAAAACTCATTTCCTATACAATTTTCTTCTATCCAAAAGTCTGTATTACCGATAAGATTATTATTAGATATTGTAGTAAAGTTTGAACTATACAGATAAATTCCAATAGGATTATAATTTATGTTGTTTTCTGAAATGAGGCATTGATTACTTGAATTTAAACATACACCGCAATTGCCGTTATTACTTACCGTGTTGATATTATTTGTTATATTATTATAATGGCTATCTATTAAAGTGATTCCATTTCTTGCGTTGAAATTTACTGTGTTATACGAGATGGTGTTATTATTGCTATGATGCAGTAAAATCCCGTCCTTATTGAAAGAACAGGTGTTATTAGTTAATTCTCCTAAAAATGTATTTTCCAATATAATTCCTGCTTCTGTTGCGTTAAATACCTTCCAATTTTCAATAGTAAAATACACATTAATTGAATTGTTTATTAAAATTCCATAGGAAACCCCCGTAGCGTTGAAGATTATATCTTTAATAACATAAGAATTATTTATTGTACCTTTTCCCGAGCACCAGTACGCGATTTCTGACCATTTATACCCCGTGGTACCGCTTTCGTCAATTATAAGAGGAACATATGTTCCATTACAAATATTTAGTACTATTATATTATTTTCACAGTTATCTTCCTTAACACTATCTTTGCCACTTTCTAACGTATTTTGTGCAACTATTGTAAAATTGCTGTAATATAAATACACAGCATTATTAGGATCTTCAAAAATATTCCATGTAATATTGTTATAATTACAAATTGATAAATCAATGCCACCTGATTTGGCTATATTTTTTGTAATATTATTATTATTACTATATTGTAAGTCTATATTATCAAAATTATTATTCGAAATCGTATTATTTTCACTATATAGCAATTGTAATTTTCCACCAATATTATTTGATATTATGATATAATGACTATTCGTTAACTGAAATCC
>JAHQWS010000219.1 GCA_029856295.1 Promethearchaeia archaeon | reverse complement strand
GTTTTCCACTGGATGAGGGATTAAACGGCTGGATATTGAAACGGAATGCCCCACTGCTCATAGTGGACTTGGAAGAGGGTGATTACATCCGTCCCAGGTATTCGAGGGATGAAAATCCGAAGCATGGATTGAGATCTTTCCTGGGAATTCCTTTGGGAAGTGAGAGTGAGGGTGCCTGGGCAAACATAAGCCTGGAGAGCAAGCAGGCGGGCCAATTCACAGAAAAGGGCAAAGATGTCCTGAGTACTTTAATTATATCATTACAGTTTAGTCTGGAAAGGATTCGTTTGCACCGGCAAATTCAGGACCTGGTGAAAAAGGATCCACCTGCTAATGCTGGAGAAATTCAAACAGAACTATAGTTTTTTTGGAGGTATAAACATGGCAAAAGGCAAATCATTTATGGATAAAGTGGCAAAATCGGGTCAGGATACAACGATCCATTGTCCGGAATGCGGCGAATCAATATCTATGATAAAATTGATCTCTTCAGAGCGTTCGGAAAAAACCGGGGCTTATCGTTTTAAACAAAAATTTGTCGGTATGTGCAAGTGTAATGAAAATGATTTGAGTTCAACATAGTTTTATACAGGTTTTTACTATGGAAAAGCAGCGTCTTGTACTGGCGACTCAAAATCAGGATAAGGTCAAAGAATTGTCCAGGATCTTAGCAAGTCAGGAATGGGAGCTGCTTTCTTTACGGGATTTTGCACCGGATCTTGAAATTGAAGAAGACGGAGATACGCTCTTTGAAAATGCTCTGATAAAAGCCCGGACAACGTTTCAAATTACTAAACTCCCCTCGGTGGCCGATGATACAGTATTGGAGGTAGATGCCTTAGATGGTGCACCGGGTGTCCGGTCCAGCCGTTTTGCCGGTGAGAAAGCCGGTTATCAGGAAAACGTCACAAAATTACTTCAAGTAATGGAAGGAATCACTCTGGAAAAGCGGACGGCTTCCTTCCGATGTGTCGCCGCTTTTGCGGACGGGTTAGCTGAGAGGACGGTGGAAGGTGTTTGTAAAGGGATGATTTTGGATGAACAACGAGGGAAAAAGGGATTTGGGTATGATCCTATCTTTTACATCCCGGATCTGGGAAAAACTTTTGCTGAATTGGAGCCAGAAGAGAAGAATCGTATCAGCCATCGGGGTATTGCCTTCAGGAAAATGGCTGAATTTTTAGAGAATTACTAATAGATATTCGGGGCGTAGCGCAGCCCGGTCAGCGCGCCTGCTTTGGGAGCAGGAGGCCGAGAGTTCAAATCTCTCCGCCCCGACTCATTTAAGGGACTGTAAATACTGATTATTGGTATGAGTTGCAGTCCTATTACTTTATCCTAATATATTACTATTTTAGTATATTTTGGGATGGTTTTGTATGTTTTATGGCACAAATACGGCACACCATAAAGGTTTACATCTCGTGAAGGATCGGTGTGGAGAGGCTTATTATTATCATAAGAGAGGAATATATAAACGCATGACTGGGGGTCATGAGGTCCGGAGTTCAAATCTCCGCGCCCCGACCATTGTTAATTGCCTGTAATATCAGTACTTAGAGATTCTTGTTGACTGTGTTACAGGCATTTTTTGTGTCCAGATTTGGGACCGGAATGGGTACATTTTAGTACCATTTAGTATAGAAATGGGAACAAAATGGGAACACTAAAAATGAGTAATATGGAATGATCTTTTAGATGATTAATTATGAAGGTATTTATAACAACAGTGCTTATTGGTTACTAATTAGATTTAATTTTATTATCTATTTTGAGATCACTCAGAAGTTTATTAAATTGTTTTTTATATATATCATGGTTCTTCCAATCACTGAAATCAGGAACGAAATACTCCCTCACTTCTTTAGCAAAATCTCTCCCTGTATCAGAATCAAAATATCTCCATTCTTTTATTTTCTTAAAATCTACAATGCTAATTGGAAATAAAACACGATAATTAGACTGTTGTTCTTTTCTGATTGCCTCATCAATTTCTGTTTTCACCCACTTACTTTGCATGCTATGATCAGAAAGTATGAGTAATACCTTATCATAATTTCTTATAGCCTGATCGATTTGTTCCAGAGTTTTTTCGCCACCCTTCATATCATGCATGTCAAACCAACAACGAATTCCATCCGTTTGTAAATCTGCATATAATCTTTCGGCAAATGGATGATCTTTATCAGAATGACTAATAAAACATGTATAGTATTCAAATGGTTTAATTGCTGCGATTAAAGAGGGTATATTTTCAATAACACTATTTGGTACACCTACCATACGTAAAAAGCTCTCCGGAATTTTGCCATTAGACTTTACTAATGTACTGATACTTATCTCTGAGGGTCCATGATGTTTTATTTGCTCAATACCGATTACTCGTCGAAGATCAACATTATAAAAGCCTGTTCCATTAATAGTTGCATATTGTAAATAGGTTCTCTTTAAAGATGAATATGAGAAGGATGAAGCTCCAAGATTAGCATTTATTAATTTAGCTTCATCTAATCGACACCAAGAGAAGTGCGTCCCAAAAACCGTTGAATTTTTTATATTTGCCTTGTATAAATTAGTGAAATTTACACGTGCTCCATTAAGTATTACATGTTCAAGATTGGCTTTTTCGAGATTAGCCCCATCAAAATTAGCTCTTGATAGATCTCTGCAACTTAAGTTCGACTTAAATAGATTTACTCCTCTGAAATCAACATTCCTGAGCCTAAATCTACTAAAATCGGTTTCACTAAAATCTATCTTGATCTTTCCAAAAGGGCCACTATCCCTAATTTTCCTGCGCCAGTTATTCCATTCGTCAACCCCATATGCTAAAATCTGTAAATATTTGCTATTCGCCATTTCTAGCACCCTCTTTACTATGCTAATTGTACAGCCTAGATGGTTTTATTTCTCTTTCAAATCAACTGATTTCAGTGACTCTATTAAACGAACCAACTCTTTCATATATTCATTATGATCTTTCCAATTCTTAAAGTTTGGTATATAATATTCCCGAATTTCTTTTGCAGAATCTTTGCCTATGTCAGCATCAAAGCATTCCCATTTTTTAATTACCTTAAAATCTACTATGCTAATTGGGAAAAGAATCCTTTTCCCGGTCTCCTTTTCTTTTTTTCTAGCTTTAGCTATTTCAGTCTTGACCCATTCACTCTTCATACTATTATCACTGAGGACTATGATGAGTCGGTCATAGTCCTTTATTGCTGCGTCAATCTGGTCATATATTTTCTCTCCGGGTTTCATGTCTTGGGCGGCACACCAGCAGCGGATGCCATTTTTTATTAAGTCTGTATGTAATTGATTAATGAATTCTGCATTTCGATGCGAATAACTTATAAAGCAGGAATAAAATTCATTAGGCTGAGCAATGTCTATAATTTCTTTAATCTTCTCAATGAAACTAGGTGGTACACCAATTTTTTTTAAAAATAAATGTGGTATGTTGCCATTAGATTTATAAAATGTATCAATGCTAATATTACTTGGACTAAAATGAATTATTCGTTCTAATCCTATGCATTTTGATAAATCAATATAAAGTAGATTTGTCCCACCCATACAAGATTCATTAAATATAGCCTCATTTAGTACCGTATTATTAAAGTTGGTATTGATTAAAATAGCTTTTGAAAGATTTGCTTTAGATAAATTAGCACTATATAGATTTGCTTCAGCAAGATGTGCTTGTTCAAATATTGCCTCCTCTAAATCACATAGCCTTAGCCTTGCCCCTTGAAGTAAACTCTTTTTAAAGGTAGCATTAATGAGGCTTGAATTTGATAGAGTTGCACTCACTAGATTTGCATCATTGAAGTTATAACAATCTAAATTCATATTAAATAATCGTGCCTCAATTAGATCAGGAATAATTTTTGGATTGTTTTTACGCCATTGATTCCAAATATCACTGCCTTGTTTAATTTTTTCAATGTGTTGTTGAGTAGCCATTTTCTACCTTTAAATTTTTGTTTACAATAGTAATTGCTTAAAGATAATATCATATTTTATTAAGTATAAGAAATCAATTGAAAAAGGCAAGATATTTTTCACTTCAATAATATTTGACAGGATTCTAATCGAATCTGCATGTATTCAGGAACAAGCAAAGATTCATGATGATTTTTCCTTTTGACATCTTCCAAACAAAAACATTTACTATGACAACACACCTGCAACTAGACTCCGTAATGTCAGTAACGCCAAAGATTCCCCTTGATTTTATCCTATTAATCGATTATAATTGAGTAGATAACAC